>CAVALL010000006.1:39678-46110 GCA_963589675.1 Alistipes onderdonkii
CCTTAGAGGAAGTCAAGACAAGAGTTCCGGATAAAAAGGGAACATATCGTTGCCGTGTCGCTATGGTCGGAAGTGAAATCGATGACCCTCAGCTTATCAAATTAGCCGAAGAGTGCGGACTTATCGTTGTCGCGGATAGATATTGCTTCGGCTCTCTTCCTGGAAGACAGGAGATCCTTCTCAAAGATGATGAAGATGCTCTCACACAGGTCTGCCGCTACTATATGGAAAGCGGTCAGTGCCCTCGCTTCCTCAACACCGAGAAAGTCAATGAAAGACACGCCTATGTCGATAAGATTGGCAAGGAATATCATGTCGATGGCCTTATCATCGAACAGATCAAGTTCTGTGATTACTGGGGATATGGAAGAGCCTTCATGAACGCCGTCATGCAGAATGAATACGGATATCAGACTCTTTCCATCGATCGTCCTTACAATGTCGGTCAGTCCGGTCAGTTAAGAACTAGAATCCAGGCCTTCATCGAAGCGCTTGAGATCAAGAAGATTCAGAAAGACAAGGAGGCCAAGTAACCATGGACAAGAAGAAAAAAGGACTAGGCAGCACCAATAAGCCTGGTAAGAAGACAGCTACCCATCGTGAATGGCGTGGTTTCAAGGATACGATGTATGATTTCTCAAGATGGCTGAAGAATTTGATGGTCATGGGAAAATTCATCATGAAGCCGACCACGATCAAAGCGATGTTCACTTATCGTTGGTTCGGTAACTATCTTGCCGCCTTTGACTATATCGATCGTCACCTTGAAGGTGTAAGAGGTCCACAGCTCAGAATCGGACATATCCAGTACGATTCCATCGTTGAGCATCTTACTCAGACAATGGATACCTTATTCAAATGCGATAAGAGAATCGGAAACAAGAAGGGCAAATATGATGAGCTCAACAAGAAGCTTGTCATCATGGATGAGAACGGAATGATGGTCATCGCTACCGGATTCCCGAACCTCAAGTTCCTCTCCAAAGAGGTCCCTGCCATCTATACCGGAAGCACCATCGCTCAAGACGGTGTCTTACACTACATCGAAGTTGCTGAGGAATTCCAGATTCCTTCTGATGTCTGCCCGATGCCTTGCGCTGAATTAGGCTGCGCCATCGAAGAAGACTATCCGATCTGCGGTGTCTGCGCTGTTCACTGCAACACGACATGCGACGGCTCCTTGATGGGTAACCAGATTGAAGACAGACACGATGATCTTCCTTCCTTCACGATGGCTGCTCCGATGCGTCATCAACAGAAATCCGTTCTCGCCTATTCAAGAGATCAGATTGTCGAAGCCATCAAGTTCATCGAAAAGCATACCGGTGAGAAATGGGATTGGGATGCCTTCGCCAAGAACATGAAGACATACAATGCTCAGAATAAGCTCTTCGAAGAATGGATGGAAATGAACAAGACCGAATATCCTCAGGTCGTCAACAACAACATCATGCTTTACCGCGATGCCGAATACATGGTCATCTCCGGAAGAGATCCGTCCTTCTTGAAGCTCGACCAGAAGATCACTGAGATTGCCAAGAAAGCCTACAAGGAAAAGCATCTTCCGATCAAGGAAGTCCGTCACCGTGCTCTTGTCTGGGGCGTTCACGCTCAGTACTATACCGCCTTCAACCAGTGGTTATCCAACTGCTGGGGCATCCTCTGCCTCTGCGATATGCTCTCCTTCACACTGACAAAGCCTGTCAATTACGAAGATCATGAACAGGCTATGCTCGACTTAGGCGAATACAATATGAACATGATTATGCGTAACCACTCCAATGGTGGATATGAAGTCGGTGTCGAACAGCTCTGGCAGTACTGTGAAGAATACAAAGCTGACATGGTCATCATGTATGAGCACATCGGTTGCAAATCCATGGCTGGATATCACGGCCTTATCGAAGAGGAAGGTCGTAAGAGAGGCATCCATATCGTTTGGGTCTATCACGCCTTGATGAATCCTACCAAAGCCTCTAGAAGAGATATGAGAGGTGATGTCAACCGCTATATGACAACTGTCTTACGTGAAAAGCCTCTTGATGAATCCTTAGTCGATATGGACGATGTGAAACGTTGGTAACGGGGGAAAACAACATGAAATATTTTGGTGGATGCGACGCTGGTTCAACCTATACAAAATGCGTCATTTTAGATGAAAACGGCAAAATGGTTGCTAACACAACCTTGAAATCCAAGATCAATCCTGTCGAAAGTGCAAAGATTGCATTGGAAGAGACAATCGCTCAGGTCGATGGCATCAATAAAATTGAAGACCTCTCTTATCTCATCGGTACAGGATACGGAAGAAACAAGGTTCCTTTCGCAGATGAGAACATCTCTGAAATCTCCTGCCACGCCATGGGTGTCCATGTCTCCGATCCTAGTATCACCAGTATCATCGATATCGGTGGACAGGATGTCAAAGGTATCGCTATCGATCCGAAAGATGGCACAGTTATGAACTTTGCCATGAATGACAAGTGCTCTGCTGGCACAGGTCGTTTCTTCGAAGCTATGGCTAGAAGCTTTGAAATGGATCTCGATGAGTTCTGTTCCTTGTCCTTGACTGCAAAGAATGTCATTCCGATCACTTCCCAGTGCACCGTCTTCTGTGAATCCGAAGTCATCTCCTTAGTCGGAGAAGGAAAACCGATGGAAGAGATTGCAGCTGGTATCATGTCCTCTGTTGCCAAGCGTTGCTTCGTCATGGCAAAGAAAGCAGGTGCCACAGACTCCATCGCTTTGACTGGTGGATGCGCTAAGAACCTCGGATTGAAGAAGGCCATCGAACAGGTCCTTCACATCAAGGTGAAAGATCTTCCTATCGATCCTCAGCTCATGGGTGCTTTGGGCGCTGCTGAATACGCTAGACAGAAAGGCATGGCGAACTGATTATGGCTTGGTGGGTAATTTTACTGATCGTCCTTGGCTCGATCGCCGGATTCATCCTTCTTGTCTTCCTTCTCCTCTTCATCGTCTATTTCTTCAACCTTGATAGCAAGATGCTTGTTCCTATTCAGAAATGGCTCAACAAGAAGTACGACAAAAGACAGAGAAACCGTCATTTAGAGTAATATGGATCTCTATCAGAAATGCATCGAAGATGTCTCTTCCCTTCTAGACGGCTTTGAATGTAAAGAACTCGATGTCTCTTCTTCTTGGAAGGAGAGTGAATCAAAAGTCTTCCTTTTCTCAGAGGACTGCAAGATTCATTTAGGTGATTCCTCTCTTCCTTCCTCTTATTTCTATGGTTATAGCAGTCATGATGGATTCTTAGGCAAAGATTCCATTGCCCTAATTGGAAATGACTTAAAAGACTTAAATGGTGATACTCCTTTCTCTCACATCTATCTCTTTGAGATCGATAATGAGAATGATGTAAAAGACCAAGAATATTACAGAATCTTCCGCAACATCGAATATAGACGTTACAAAGTCAATCCAGAAGGCTATATGCTGAAGGTGAACACCAATCTTCTAAAAGAAGGCGCCTATGTAGCAGATGATGCTATTCAAGATGGATTATCCTTCAAGGATATCGGTGTCTCCTTCTTGAATCAGTTCAAGAAGGAAGCTCATGTCCGTTATGTCCGTCAGATCTTCATTACCGATCCTACTTTCCCACATGACAAACTATTAGAACTCTCCAAGGAAAGTGAGAGAATCACGGTCGCCTTAGACCACATCATGAAGAAACTGAAAATGGACTGCAGAACCTGCTCCTTCCGTGACATCTGTGATGAGATTGAAGGGATGAGAGCAATCCATAAAGCAAATCAATGAAAATAAAGGCTGTTAAGTATTAGGCTTAGCAGTCTTTTTTTAATGCATGGATAGTCCACCAATTCAATCTAGAATTGAAGACTTGTTTGTTCATCAAATAGGTTTAATATTCATTTCCTATACAAAATGCAGCATAGAGCGGAATAGATTTTACATTGTTAACGAAACCAAAATTCTTTGTCGATAATTTAATGCTGTACTTTGGATTGTATTTACTGATGAATGTGCTTAACGATTTTGCTTTTACATTATCAGCTGATTTCACTTCAATCGGAATCACTTCATCATCTAGTTGAACAACAAAATCGACCTCTGCTCTATTATTGCAGTTCCAATAATGCAGATTGATTCCTTTACTATGTAATTCACTGGCAACATAGCTTTCAGCCATCATTCCTCTTACCTTATCGGAGATATCGATGTTCTGTATGATCTTGATTGGAGATATGGATCCCTTTAGAGTTAGCAAACCGACATCAGAATAGTATATTTTAAACGTGGTCAAATCCTCATAGGCAGCTAATGGATAGTTTCCTTCTTTTACCATAGTGCAGTTGATGACAATATTTGCAGATTTCAGCCACGCTAAGGAAACTTCATAGTTTTTGCTTCTTGCTTTGCTAGAGACAGTCGAATACATGAATTTTGTTGTCTCTTTAGCAAGCTGAGAGAAGATACTATCATAGATTTCCATTGATTTAACAGAATCAGATGGTTGAGCATACTTAGACATATCGGCAAGATATGCACTTGAGATACTATTCTGTTCTGAACGAACTAAATTAAAGTCTTTCTTTTCAATATAGGTCTTAACAGCCATCGGATATCCGCCGACAACAAGATAATTACGGTATAGTTCAAGGGCCTTTTCATGCAATATAAGTGGAGTCATTGACTTATAGGATTCCACAATCAAATCACGTAATCCTTTGTTTCCAGTAGCCAATAAAAATTCTTCAAAGTTCATCGGATACATATTCAGGAATTCAACTTTACCGACAGGAAAAGAGAAATGACTTCGATTGATTGCTAAGCCAAGCAATGAACCAGCGGCGATGATATGGTAATCATTTGCCTGTTCATTGAAATATTTCAGTGATGTCATTGCTTCTTCCGATGCTTGTATCTCATCAAAGATGATCAGTGTTCCACCTTTTGAGATTGTTACGGAGAAATAGGCTTGTAAATTGTTGATGATAGTCACTGGATCTAATGTCATTTTAAACAGTTTAGCTAGTTCCTTATCACCTTCAAAATTACAGTAAACCACATTATCATATTCTGTGTTTCCAAAATCCAAAATCGTATAGGTCTTACCGATTTGTCTTGCCCCATAAACAATAAGGGGTTTCCTGTTTTCTTTATTTTTCCATTCGATCAGTTTCTGCTTTATCAATCTCTCCATAGAATCACCTCTTGCTTCTATTTTAGGGAGAGTATAGAGATAAATCAACTCAATTCACATTTTTCGTGGCATAAAACGTGATTGGATTCACAAAATATAGGACATACTCCAATTTTAATCATCGTACACCCGGCTTTTTGATTACCTGATGATGTACCTTTCATCAATTTCATATTCGATTTGTTTAAGGCCTATGCTTAATACCATTTAGGTCTATAAGTCACCACACAATTCTCGCCGAATCTTACATATTGATGTCTTTCTAAAGATCTGTCCGCTATTTCCGTACATAGTGCATAAAAAGTTTCATTATCGGTAACTGCATATAACAATGAGGTTGCGAGATAATATCCATTTTTGGCACATTTATAGGCTTTCTTATTATCAGCCTTTATTTCGTCAGATGGATTCTTAGGATATGAGTATTCGCCCCATTTTGTTTCCATGTCGATAGTCTTATTATCGAGATCTAAATAATAATTTTTCTCCATTAATAACCAACCAACAAATCCGACATATTTGTATTCAGTATAATCCTGAGTGTATCTGGTGCTGTAGACTCTGATATTTGCATCATTGTATGTGATGTTTCCGGTTGTGGTATCTTGTTGAACTAATGTCTTATGTTCATCGGTATATATAATTTTTCCGCTTGAGTTCTTGTATTCGTAAACTGCAGAATAGGAAACATTGTAGGCATATGAATCAATCGATAATCCACCATCTGACAGTTTTATTGATTCACATTCGACGATTCCCGTCTTTTGTGCTTTTGTTCCACTATTTGAGCATCCACAAAGCGCACACATAAGAGTTAGTATTTCAAAACCGATATATTTTTTCATTTTGTTTTTCCTTTCCTTTATTTGTAAGAGAAGAATCAGATTTAGCAACACTCTCAAACTGATATGTTCATTGTCACAACTACGGGTTCGTAAGAGAAGAATCAGATTTAGCAACACTCTCAAACATAGCAAAGTTTTAAACAACGCTCATTTTTGTAAGAGAAGAATCAGATTTAGCAACACTCTCAAACAGAAAGGACAAATGCAATGAGAAGAACAAGTAAGAGAAGAATCAGATTTAGCAACACTCTCAAACTGCGATAATGCTAAATTGATTATTAATACGTAAGAGAAGAATCAGATTTAGCAACACTCTCAAACAGAGACGCGGAGTAGGAGTCCAAGTGATCGGTAAGAGAAGAATCAGATTTAGCAACACTCTCAAACTCTCATACC
>CAVALL010000007.1:0-44548 GCA_963589675.1 Alistipes onderdonkii
ACCCATCACTAGCGATGGAGAATCTTGACGAATATGATAATTGTTATGTTCATATTTATCTTAATTAAAGGAATGCGAACGAATTATGAAAAGAAAAAATGTATTAATCATATTATTACTTGCAACTCTTTCAGGATGCTCACAAAGCAACGCAAACGAAAAGGAAGATTCACATTCATCTAATGACCTTATTGACAACGCTATTTCCACAAACTATTCCGAAACGAATAATGAATTAGCACCTATATCTGATAATCAAAGTTGTGAAACTGGGCTTCTTGTTACCCATTTTGAATCTCCGAATCGAATTCCAAAAAATACAGATATAAATATCAATGTGTTCTGTGGCCATGCATGGATAGGCACTTCGTTTCTAAAAGATGGTGATACTGATTGGAAGTATAAACTTGCTTTAGACTATGGTAAAACTCCCTTATCAAATAGAGTCAACATAGAGAAAACATATGAATATGTAGCCGATTTGCCTGATTTTAATACTGAGAAATATGATGCCTATATTCCTGAAGATGCTAAAGGGGGAAGCCTTGAATTCATTTTTAAAAAGTCACTTGAAATCAAGATTGATAAGTCAGTGTTCCAAATTACCGACAATGAATATGGTGTGATATCATTCGAAATACGTATTTGTGATTTTCAAGACATAGACATTACGGATGAAGTAAGAGAAGATTTCGGTTGTGAAGGCAACTCATACTATTTTTACAATGATGAGAATGATATAATATTCTCTTCAGACACAAAATTCCTTTACGAATAAACAAATCATACAATCTTTTAATAAAAGAATCATTCTTAAAAATAAGGAAAAGATGTTTTTTATTCTTCTTCCTTTTTGATAGCTACAACCTTTTCAACGGCACCGTTATCATCAATGGCGATGACTTTTAGATGGACGTTTTCGAATTCAACTTCATCTCCGATCTTTGCAAAACGGTCATCGAGAAGTTCGACAACAAATCCACCGACTGTAAGATAATCGGAATTGACATGATCAAACGGAATATCGAATAGGTCACAGAAGTCTTCCAAGGTAACGTTTCCATCAATGATATAGGATCCGTCTTTTCGTTCTACGACAGGATCTTTCGGTCTATCATTCTCATCCCAGATTTCACCGACAATCTCTTCTAGAATATCTTCCATAGTAAGAATGCCATCGACTCCACCATACTCATCCATGATGACAGCAAAGTGAACTTTGCTCTTCTTGAACTGTCTCATGATGTCATTGATTTCAGCTGATTGTGGGAAACGTAAAGGCTCTAATAGGATATCCTGTATTTTGAATGTTTCGCCGGATAAATATCGAGTCATGAATGTCTTCGACTGGATGAATCCGATAATGTTATCAATCGTATCCTCATAGACAGGTACACGGCTATATCGTAAGACACTTCCTTCCTCCAATATTGTCTCAATAGAGTCATTGATATTGATGGCTTCCATTTCAACACGAGGAGTCATGGCCTCTTTTGCTTCCGTATGTGTATATTTGATGGTCTCATGAAGCATAGAAGCTTTCTCTTCATCGACAGTGCCCTGTTCTTCAATATCATCTACCATTTCGTGAAGATCATCTTCTGCAATCTGAACATCCTCAACGTTTTCTTTTGTTGTTTTGGCGAATAGGCTTCCAACCAACGCGACAGGATAAGTGATCGGCATAAAGATATATCGGATGACTTTGATGATTCCGGAATAGCTGACACTCAGTTTGAAGTTATTGATCTTGGATACGGATTTCGGAACGATTTCACCAAAGGTAATCTTCAGTACCAACACGATCATAGATGCGACAAGACCCCAAGTCTCGGATATCTGAGCGACATTAGGATCATCGGATAAGACCATGACACAGAGCTTTACACCGAACAAGGTAGCAACAGAGTCTAATCCAGCATTGACGACATCGTTTCCAAAGAGAATCGTCGCAATTGTCTTATCATAATTCTTGGCTAATTCCTTAGCCCAGATAAGTCCTTTTCTATTTGGATACTTCTTCAGTTCAGAATCAAAGCGCAGAATATCGACGCTTCCATATGCCATATCCGCACTGGAGAAGAAGAAGGATAAGAAAAGGAATATCAATATCGCAACGCCATAGAATATCAGGGTAAGATAGTTTTTCATGCTTTCTTCCCCTTTCTCTGGACATACTTATTCTCTTCATCGATATCCTCGATAAGTTCCTCTAGGATATCTTCCATCGTGATGATGCCTAACACTTTATCATCTTTGTCTTTGACAACACCCATATGAACCTTATTGGAATTAAGTTTTTCAAATGCATCATCTAATTCCTCATCCGGTGAGATATAGATTGTCTTCTCTAAGATAGAAGGAATGGAAAGGTGTGGATCTTCGACATATTCCTTGAAGTATACCTTCAAGACAAGAATGCCGATGATGTTGTCTTTTGTCTCCTCATAGACCGGAATACGGCTATAAGAACAGGTCTGAAGCTGTTCATTGATTTTCTTGCATGTCAGTCCATCGATATCAAAGCAGAAGACATTCTCTAACTTCGTATAGACAGAGGATACCTTTCTCTCATCAAAGGAAAAGACATGATTGAGAAGGACCTTTTCATCACTTTCAAAGAGTTTCTCAGGTTCTTCCTCTTCTTCGGAGTCTTCAATAAGAGCATCCTCTTGATTGACAGCATCATCCACCTGTCTCAAGATATCCTCTTTGGAAAGAAGATTCTCATCCTTAAGATGAAACATCTTATGAATGCCTTTCAAAAGCATTCTGAATAAAAAGATGATTGGGAATAGAAGATATTGAATGACAATGATCGGATAGCAAAGAACCATAGCCAACTGATTCGGTATCGCTTTGGAAATGACTTTCGGTATCGTATCGGAAACGATGTAGAAGAGAACACCCATGACAACAGTGGATAAGACAGCCTCAACACCATCCCCCCATCCATTGTTGTTGCAGATCTGATACCAAAGCATAGCGGATAGGTAGGACATGACAGTAGAAACAGTATTGGATGAAACCAATACCGTAATCAAAGTATTGTCAAAATGATCGACAAGATAAGTAATGATCTTTGCCGTTCTCTTTCCTTTTTCCGCCTCTGCTCTGAAATGATATTTGTTGCAGGTTGAGAATGCGTTCTCACTAGCGGAGAACATGCCACTGAAAACAAGAAGAACACCGATTATGATCCAGCAGACATAACTCGGCATTCCCCATACATAGTTCTCATTCGCTTGTGAAACATCACTTAATATAGATAAATTGAATAACCTTGGGTAACATTGGTCCATAACGGCAATATTTTAGCATATATATTGCAAATAACAAAATCTCATAAAACGAAAATCCCGAGGGGTTAGCCTCAGGATTCCGTATATTTAGTATTCGACGACAGAGATATTTCTAGTAAGGATCTCTCTCTTCTTCGGATCTGTGATGGAGCGAAGCTTGGTAGCAGAGACAACCGAGATCCAACGCTGGACATAGGAGATATCTGTATCGGACTTCTTGCAGAATTCCTTCAGATATATCTCAGCGCCCTTCTCATCTCCGCTTAAGACGAAGAGAAGATAAGTCATGGCAGCATCAGCGGCTGCATTTCCTCTTGTGGCATGAGCCCAGTCAAGAATATAGTAGGTATCTCCCTGGAAGATGATGTTCTCAGGGCAGATATCACCGTGGCAGACCTTGTAATGATTCGGCATCTTCTCAAGTCTTTCATGAAGATCATATCTAGTTGTGGCATCAAGACCAGATTCACTGATGTAGTTATTGAGTTTATCCTTTAACTTAGGAAGCTTGAGATTGGATGAAAGGTGGGAGAGGACCTCAATCTGAATGGCGACGAGCTTATTGATGTATTTCTTCTTGTTCTCCGGTTCCTTGTCCATGAGTTCCTTTAAAGTCTCACCATGGATTCTTCTTGAAGAGATGGCCCAATCATCTCCAACTGGGAAGACGCTTAGTACACCAGGAACATGGAAACCGAGTTCGATAGCATACTCTTGGTTCATCGCTTCCTTGATGACATCAGAGGAGGAATAGAAGTTGTGGTCATACACTTTCGTGATGACATCATCTTTGACATAGACTTTCTTGTTGTTTCTTTCTAGCAACAGCTCACCTAATTTTTTCTCTTCCATACCCATTTATCCTTTCTTATGCTTTCTTGGAATAGTCAGCACCGTAATAGGCCTTGAGATAGAGTTCCTTCATCTCAGAGATCAAAGGATATCTCGGGTTGGCACCAGTGCACTGATCATTGAAGGCGGCCTCAGCCATCTCATCCAATGTCTTGAGGAAGTCTTCCTCTTTTACGCCAGCTTCCTTGATTGTGAGCGGAAGTTCGATGTCTGTCTTGAGTTCATCGATCTTCTTGATGAGCTTGTTAAGCTTCTCTTTATCGCTCTTTCCACTGATTCCTAACATCTCTGCGATTTCAGCATAACGTCTGAGAGTATGAGGATACTCATACTGAGGGAATGTACCCATCTTGGTGGGTTTCTCTTCGGCATTGAAGCGCATGACTTCGTCCAGCATGAGGGAAACACAGTAACCATGAGGCAAATGATGGTAAGCTCCAAGCTTATGGCCTAACGAGTGATCGATTCCTAAGAAGGCGTTGGCAAATGCCATACCGGCCATTGTTGCAGCGTGTGCCATATGCTCACGTGCTACAGGATCCTTACTAAGATTATGATACGCACGAGGCAAATAAGCAAAGATTTCTTTTATTGCTTCCTTACAAATTCCATCCGTGAAGGGTGTTGCATACATAGAAACATAGGCTTCCATGCAGTGTGTAAGGGCATCGATACCGGATGCTCTTGTAAGTCCCTTCGGGATAGAGAGCATAAGGTCAGAATCGACAATTGCCATATTCGGAAGGAGTTCATAGTCGGTGATCGGATACTTTGTGCCATCCTTTTCATCGGTGATGATAGCAAACGGAGTGACTTCAGAACCAGTACCGGCGGAGGTAGGAACACAGACAAGCATTGCCTTCTGTCCTAACTGCGGGAAGGTGCAGACTCTCTTTCTGATATCCATGAAGTCCATGGCAAGATCAGAGAAGTCCGCTTCCGGATGTTCATATAAGAGCCAGATGATCTTAGCGGCATCCATCGGAGAACCACCGCCTAAAGCGATTATGGTATCCGGCTGGAAGGAGGCAGCAAGCTTAGCACCATCTCTAGCACAGGCTAAAGTCGGATCGCTCTTGACCTCAGAGAAGACCTCTGTATCGATTCCAAGTTTATCGAGGATGCGGATGAGCTTATCAGCCATACCGGAAGAATAAAGATATCCGTCGGTGACAAGCATGACTTTCTTCTTATTGTAAACCGTCTTGAGTTCTTCCAAAGCAGTGGAAAGGCATCCAGGCTTGAAGAAGATCTTACTAGGTGTTCTGAACCAAAGCATATTTTCTCTCCTTTTTGCAACAGTCTTCACATTGAGAAGCTGTTCAACGCCGACATTCTCAGAAACAGAGTTTCCACCCCAGGAACCGCAGCCTAAAGTAAGGCTAGGACGGATCTTGAAGTTGTAGATGTCACCGATGCCGCCTAAAGCGGAAGGAGTGTTGACTAAGATACGGCAGGCTTTCATTCTTTTAGCAAAGGCATCGATATGATCCTTTCCTAAGACTTCATCAGCATAGATATCGGCAGTGTGTCCGAATCCGCCTTCACGGACAAGAACATCAGCCTTATCCATAGCATCATCAAAGTTCTCAGCCTTGTATAAGGCAAGGACTGGAGAAAGCTTTTCATGAGCGAACTCTTCGCTCTTATCAACGACCTTGACTTCACCCACAAGGACCTTGGTGTCCTCAGGGACATCAAATCCAGCCATCTGAGCAATCTTATAGGCAGGCTGACCGACGATCTTGGCATTGATAGCACCATTGATGACGATAGTCTTTCTGACCTTGTTCAACTCTGTAGGATTTAAGAAATAGCAGCCTCTATACTCCAATTCAGCCTTGACATCATCATAAACATCCTTGACAGCGATAAGAGAGTTCTCGGATGCGCAGATCATACCATTGTCGAATGTCTTGGAGTGGATGATGGAGCTGACACACATCTTGATATCAGCAGTTGTATCGATGATGACAGGAGCATTTCCAGGTCCGACACCGATTGCCGGCTTACCAGAGGAATAAGCAGCTGTGACCATACCAGGTCCACCAGTTGCAAGGATGCAGTCGCAGGATTTCATCAGCTGAGAAGAGAGTTCGATAGATGGCTTTTCAATCCAGGCGATGATGCCTTCCGGAGCACCAGCCTTAACAGCAGCCTCTAAAACGATCTTGGCAGCATGAATCGTGCACTTTGCCGCTCTCGGATGAGGTGAGAAGATGATGGCATTTCTTGTCTTCAAAGCGAGCAACGATTTGAAGATAGCAGTAGAAGTAGGATTAGTGGTCGGAACAATGCCGGCTAAGACACCGATCGGCTCTGCGATTCTCTCATAGCCGTTGTCTTCATCGGATTCAATGACACCACAGGTTTTGACAGCCTTATATTTATTGTAAATATATTCGGCAGCATAGTGATTCTTGATGACTTTGTCTTCCAAAACACCCATGCCCGTCTCTTCGACGGCTTCCTTTGCCAAAGGAATTCTGCACTTGTTGGCTGCAATGCTTGCAGCCTGGAAAATCTTATCGACCTGTTCCTGAGAATAGGTAGAATAGATCTCCTGAGCCTTTCTAGTGGCTTCAATGAGCTTAGAAAGGTTTTCGCTGGCTAACATCTTTTCGGTTTCGATATCCATGTTCATAAACCTCGCTTTCGTGAATGATTCAATTATAATCATTTTGCGCATTCAAACACAAGAGAAAATGCATATTTCGTTCACTTTATCGCGTGTGATGGACGATATTCGACTGAATTTCTAAATATTCCCGAAATATAAGCAAAAAATGCGCACAGTGATGCGCTTACAAAATTCTCATTCTTCTTTTGAATGTTTCCTAATGCCTATGTTTCATCGAATCATATCCGTTCATCACAATGAGCAAACGAGCAAAACGCTCACACAGTCCTTTTCAGTTTGCAAAATTTTCTTGCTTAAAGAGTCGGATTATGGTACTATCTATAAGCACGTTTTTTGTGTCAATCTGATTTTGATAATTATAGGAGGTTATTGCTATGTCCAGAACATGCCCTATCACAGGAAAGAAACCGATGTCCGGTAAGAACGTCTCCCACTCTATGAGACACACCTGCAGAAGATGGAACGTCAACATGCAGACTGCTACTGTCGTCATCGATGGTAAGAAACAGAAGATCAGAGTTTCTGCTGCTGGTTTACGCACTCTCAGAAAGAATGCCAAGGCTCAGAGCGCTGAAGTCGAAAGCAAATAATCGTCCTTTCTGAATCTATTTAATTGAGGAGGCAAACGCCTTCTCTTTTTTTGTCTAAAAAATCCGTTCCCGATAACAAGAACGGATTCAATACGATATATTTTAGAGTCCTGTGACAAACAGATTGATCAAGAGCAATACGGAAACAACAATGTTCAAAGCAAGACACATCCATTCATAGAAGGCATAGAAATTGACTTTCGGTCTGATATAGACAACTTTTCCGTTTTCTTCTGTCTTCTGCATCTTTGCCCAATTTGTCAGTTTCGGATTGAATAGAGCGATAAAGCATAGAAGACCGATGACACCGATGATGATTGTGATAGGAAGATTGTAGTAAATGTTGATAGCAGCACCGCCGATGAATGTGATCAGTCCTGTCAAGAGACATGCAGTAGCAAAGAAGAAGAAAGCGAGAGCGGAAGAGAATAAATGTATCTTATAGTAATTAAAGGATAAGACATTGGAAGCATAAAGGCAGAAACACTCAACAGGGAAGAGAACAGCAAGTATGGTTTGATATGTCGTATATGAACGACATGTGAAGAAGAAGCAATCACCACCGCCTAGACAGAGAAGCCCCATCCACAGGATGACATAAAGAAAGATTCTTGCTGAGGTAGGCATATTCTGATAATAGAGATAAGGGAAGGAATTCAAGATGGAGTTTCGTTCTTCTTTTCTGACAGTATGATTGGCGTAGATAAGGAAGAAAATATAGAGAAGAATAAAAATTAGTCCAGCGATGATTAAGACACACGAACACTGAGTCATGCTCATACTGTCACCTTCTTTCCATGAAGCGCAGATAGTGCACTCTTCTTGTCACTGGATTTGAAGTAATAAGATCCTGCGACTAAGAAGTCCGCTCCATTTTCGACACAAAGTGAGGCTGTGTTCTCATTGATTCCACCATCGACACCGATAGTGAAGGATAAACCTTTCTCTTCTCTTATCTTGGAGAGTCTATTGATTTTCTTTTCACTTCCTTGAATGAATGGTTGTCCGCCTTTTCCAGGGACAACAGACATGACAAGGACATAATCGAACAGTGGAAGGACAGAGATAACCTCATCTACACTTGTCTCCGGAGAAATAGCGATACCAATCTTACAATCCGGATAGTTCTCTTTCAGTTTTCCAATCTTCATGATGTCTAGAAGAGTCATAGCCTCATAATGGAAACACACTTCCTTAGCACCAAGAGACAGGAAGCTTTCCGCCTGAGAGAGAGGATTTTCAGTCATCAGATGAACATCGAAAACAATTGAGGAAAAATAACCTTTCAATGAGCGGAACAATGGCTGACCAAAGGATACCTCTTTGACAAAACTTCCATCCATCACATCATAGTGACAGTGTGTGATGCCAAGCGATATCATCTCATCTACATCATTCGAGAGATGAAGAAAATCCGCTGATAATAAGGATGGGCGAATTAAATTTTCTTTTTCCATTTGTCATTCTCCTTGACTTCTTCCATTATTTTAAGATAATTCAGGTAAGAATCCATAGAAAGATTTACATCAAGATCCTCTATGACTTTGCATCCAAGGTTTTCCTCTTTATGCAAACAGTCATGGAAACGGCATTTGCCGATATAAGACTCATATCCAGGAAAACAATGTGCCAAGTCCTCGCTTTTCACATCCGTCAGCTCTAAAGCAGAGAAACCAGGAGTATCGAATAAAAATCCGTCCTGATAAGGAAGAAGGACAACTTCCTTTGTCGTATGTCTTCCTCTTCCTGAGTTGACATAGAGAGCATCAACCTTTCTAGAGAAGTTCGGATCGATTGCATTCATCAAAGTAGACTTTCCAACACCAGTCTGCCCAACAAAGGCGACTGTCTTAGAGGAGATATCTTCCTTCAGTTTTGGAAAATCAAACTTCGAACTATCTTTGGCGTTCACAAAATAAACAGGATAGGAAATTTTCTCGTACCACTTCATCCTCTCCTTCATCTTCTTCTTTTCATTTGGTTTAAGAAGGTCATATTTTGTAAGCACGATTCCGGCCTTGATTGAATAATAAGAAATCAAAGACAAAAACTTATCTAACAGATAACTAGAAAAGTCAGGCTGTGTCAAGGAGACTAGGACATAGACAGAGTCCACATTGGAAAGACGAGGGCGTGGAAGATAATTTGTCCTATCTAAGATATGATTGATAAATCCAGAGGAGTCTAATGTAACCTTGTCACCGATTACAATCTTCTTTTCCTGATATGAGATTTTTCTTCTATGCTCATGAAAAGATGTCTCTTTTGTCTCATAATCGTATAGCTGATATCCAAAAGACGATGTGGAAATGACAAGATAGACTTTCTTATCCATCATTTTCCTTCCTTCTTGGCATCTTTTGCCGCTTTCTTTAGCGCCTTCTTCTGCTTTCTTTCATTCTTCCTCTCTTCATTTTCCGCTGAATTCGGATGGAAAATGGAGAAGATGAAAGATTTCTTCTTCTCTAAGAGATTCGGATTTTTGAGAATCTTCTCAATATCCTTTCTCATATAGTCACAGGAAGGATAACGATCCTTCGGATTCTTTTCAACCGCCTTATAGATGATCTGCTCAACGCATTCCGGAGTCTTCGGATTGAACTTCTTGACACTTGGGAACTTGTTCTTGATCTGCATGACAGCGACTTTGACAAGACTATCTGAGTCAAAAGGAACACGTCCCGTGATCAGTTCAAAGAAGGTGATACCCATGGAATAGATATCGCTTCTGACAGAGGCTGGATTTCCGTCAGCGACTTCCGGAGCGATATAATGAACACTTCCAATGATCATCTCAGATCTTGTGACATGGCTTCCGTTTTGGAAGGTAGCGATACCAAAATCCCCCAACTTGATTGTGCCATCAGTGGTTAAGAAGACATTCTGAGGCTTGATATCACGATGGATGACCCCATGATTGTGTGCATATAAGACAGCCGAGCAAAGCTGATACATGATATCGCAGGCTTCCATAAAGGAGAATTTGCCTCTTACATCCAAAACCTGTCTTAAGTTCTGGCCATTGACAAATTCGTTGACCATATAAGGAAGTCCGTTATAGGTTCCAACATTGACGACTTTAACGATATTCTGATGATTGAGACTTGCGGCCGCTCTTGCTTCTCTATCAAATCTGCTGAGATTCTCTTTGTTGGCAGCGGTCTCTTGTTTGAGCATCTTGAGAGCAACATCTCTATCGTTGATGAGATCATGTGCCTTATAGACGATAGCCATTCCGCCTTCACCTAATGACTCGATTATCTTATACCTATCATCGATGATTTCATTGATCTTGATATTCTCGTACATAATTTACTTCTCCAAAATAATGATTGCGATATTGTCGTTTCCACCAGCATTCAAGGCACGGGAAAGGAGTTCTTTGGCCTTACCTTCCGTGTCTAAGGATGAGGACAAGACTTCCTGCATGTCATCTTCTGAAATCATGTTGTAAAGTCCATCAGTACATAAAAGCAAGGAATCATATGAATCATTGCTTATGACAAACTCTTCGTAATTGGTAAGATTGGCATTGAGTCCAACAGCATTGGTGAGTAAGTTTCTCTGCGGATGATTCTTCATATCCGCCTTTGAAATTCTACCGGTTTCGAATAACATGCCAACATAGCTCTGATCTTTTGTAACCTGAGTAAGACCAGTTGTCTTAGAAAAGGAATAAACTCTAGAATCGCCGACTGAGAAGATGCAGGTACCATCCTGACAGACCAAAGCCGCAGATTCCGTTGTTCCCATTTCACGATAGTCATCATCACTTACCGCACGGCGATAGATTTCCTTGTTCACCTTTTTTGAATAATGGGACAGGAAGAACTTTCCACGGAAAGTGTTGAAAACATGTCTTACAGAACAGAATGGCAAAGAAAGAGAATCGATGACCATCTTAGAGGCCACTTCTCCTTTTCTATGTCCACCCATACCATCACAGACGATTAAGAAGATGCCATATTGGCTCTTTGCGCAATACGCAGCATCCTCGTTGTTCTTTCTCTTCTTTCCAATATCGGAAACAGCATAGATCGAACCTTTGAATAAATCACTCGTGTTTTCCATATTTTGCCCTCAATTGTCCACATGCAGCATCAATATCGCTTCCGAATTCTTTTCGGATTGTGGCCTTAACATTTTTCTGAAGAAGATAGGAATGGAAGAGTTCAACATTGCTGTCAGGAGAACGTTCAAATCCATTCTCCATAACCGGATTATAGGGGATAAGATTGACGTATCCAAAAGTCGGTGCAATAAGCATATAAAGTTTTTTCGCACATTCGATGGAGTCATTGACACCTTTGATAAGGATATACTCAAAAGTGACTCTTCTTCCTCCGGAATCTTTTCCGTATTGGATGATGGCAGGAATCAGCTTATCAAGAGGATAAGCGTGGTTGATCGGCATCAGTTTATCGCGAAGTTCGTTTGTCGGAGCATGAAGCGAGATGGCAAGATTGACCTGAAGTCCTTCTTTGCCAAAGCGGAGGATAGATGGAACAACACCACAGGTTGAGACCGTGATATGTCTTGCGCCGATATCGAGTCCAAAAGGACAGTTCAGGATTCGAATGAAAGAGAGGACATTGTCATAATTGTCAAATGGCTCACCTGTTCCCATGACGACGCAATGAGTGACATGTTTTTCAGGATCCTCTTTTCGAAGCATTTCATCAAAAGCGAGAACCTGTCCTAACATCTCATCCGGTGTGAGGTTCCTCTTCTTCTTCAATAATCCAGAAGCACAGAATGCGCAAGTCATATTGCATCCTACCTGTGAAGACACACAGACAGAATAACCGTAGACATAATGCATCAAAACACCTTCGACGCGTTCTCCGTCTTTCAGACGGAAAAGGCATTTGATGGTGCCGTCGCTGCTCTTTTCCATGACATCAACAGTAGGAAGAGAAAAATCGAAATTCTCTTTCAATGTATCACGGAAACTCATTTTGACATCAGACATTTCATCGAATGATTTGACTCTCTTTTTATAAAGCCATGAATAGATCTGCTTGGCACGGTAATTGCTTTCACCCATGCTTTGCATGATCTTTGTCAAATCATCCAAGGAATAAGAATAGATACTGTTCATTTCTTCTTTCTCCTCAATATTGCATAATAACCCAAATCGGAATCGGAACAATCAGCAAGAATCACGCTTTCATCCTCAAGTGTGAATTCTTTGTTTTTCATCAGGAAATCGTTTATGACTTCCTTTGTTTCCTTCTTCAAGAAGGAGGAAGCGATGAAAAGAAGAACGCCTCCTTTATTCACAAACATAGAAGATTCCTTCAGTTCCTCTTTTTCCTTATTGATATTAGTTAGGAATGTCTTCTTCTCCAAAGACGGAAGAATCTCTATCTTCTTTCTTGCATATCCGACATTGCTATCCGATGCAGAATAGACAACAACATCAAACGATTCATAAGGAAGATAAGTCTTAATCAAAGAAAAGGATGAGCACAATGGTTTCACATAGTCAAAGTGATGCTGAATGGATAGGTTCACCGCATAACGGTATCTGACACTATCCTCTTCCACCTCAACAAGCTGCTTTTCATAACAGTCCTTAAGGCGATAAGCAAACGGAAGATAGGAATTTACTTCCTTCAATCCTAATAACAATATCTTTGTCGATAAGCTTGAGAAACCTATCTTAGACAATGCAATATTTTCTACATAACGGACAGGATATAGATTCATTTCCTTCATATCCTTCGTTGAATAGGATGTTTTGGTTTCGAACATCTTTGTCCCATCATCTAGATCAATTTCTTTATAACCATCTTTTGTAGGAATCTTATCATCAACACTCTTGTAATAATGATGAGGTCTTTTCCTGATTGACTTTACAATGGAAAGAGATTCAGATGGTGAGTAATCGTGATAAAGCTCAGACAAGAAGAAATCAGGCATCTCAAGAAGCAGTGAATTATAAAGAGAAGGAGATTTCTTAACATCATCGGGAATAACAAACGGCTTTAAAGAAGCCTGATAGATCACTTCGAAATTCTCTTTCCCGTCTCCGGACATTCTCATCGCCTGGAATGTCTCCAAGTAGGCTTCCTCGCATTTCTCTTTCTCGGCGTGTTCGTTTCTAAGCAAAGACAAAGTAAGAAGGAGAAGCAAGAATTCATCCTCATCCGATTTATACTGTGAAAAAAGATTCTGACACTCAAAAGACAAAGACTCCTTATGTTTCAAGACATAATGGATTCTCGTTTTCACACGTTCTAGTCTTGGAGCAGAGACTCTCTCATTATGCTTCAGACGGAACATGGACTCATGAATGCTTTTATGCTGAATCAGTATCGATTTCAATGTCAGCAATTCCGGAATAAGATCATTCATATCTATACTTCACTTTCTCTACTATTATACCGAATAAAGAGAACTCTTTCATCAGTCTAATATAGACGGTCGCATTCTTTTACTAAAGTCTGATTCAATTCAATCGCTTTATCACAGTATTCCTGCAATTCGTTGATCTTGCTGACATAGACTGCAATCTCTTCGGTTGCAATCTGATTGGCGTTATCGAGATAGAAGGCAGAGACAACATAATCTCTCTTTTTCAAGATGAATGTCAGTTTCTGGAAATCCTTTGTCGAAAGTCCTTTGTCAGAAAGATAGGAAAGAATATCGTCACTTCCTTTGAACGTATATTCGACAATCAGATCCTTGGCCTTATTCTCGGCCATGACAAAGCCGGCATCGCTTTGCTTTGTATAATTTGTCTCTTTGTTCTTGTTTTCAAGAAGACATGTGAAACGAAATGCGTTCTTCAAAGTGAACTGACAAAGCTGTATGAAATTACCAGTCAGATAGGTTATTTTCTCCAAATAGGTCATGATTTTTCTCCTTTAGTGAAAAAAGCCCACAAAAAGTGGGCTTTTAAAATTTAACAGACAGGAGCGAAATTATTCAGCTTCCTTGACGTCCTTAACCTTCTTGCCGTTATAATAACCGCAATTAGGGCAGACATGATGAGGTCTGATCTGAGCTCCGCAGTTGCTGCAGGGAACTGTATTTGTAGCCTTCAAGGCGGTGTTCTGTCTCACCTGTCCCTGTTTTGCATGGCCTCTTCTTCTAGTCGGTACTGCCATATTCGAATCCTCCGTTTCTGATTAATACGCGATAAGTGCTTTAAACGCATGGTTTATTATATAGCCAAGAGGCGCTAAAGTAAACAAAAATTTGGTTTTTAAGGTGCTAGTCTACAAAAAGGCAACCGCTTTCCTTATTTCCAATCGATGGAATGGTATAAGGCAAGATATTCTTTTGCGGATTTCTTCCAGGAATAGTCGCCTTTCATGCCGTTTTCAATCATATTGGAAATACGGTTTTGATAATACATAGAACAGGCGTTGTAGTAGGCGTTGACACATCCGAAGTAATCGTTATTGGAGAAGATGAATCCAGTGGATTCTCTTCCCTTGGAGACATCAATGACAGTATCATTCAAGCCACCGACATTGCTGACAATAGGAAGCGTTCCATAGCGCATAGCGATCATCTGACTTGTTCCACATGGTTCAAAATAGCTAGGCATGAGGAAGAAGTCACTTGCCGCATAGAGAAGATGAGCTAAATTCTCATCATATTTCTTGACAAAATAGACATTTGGGCAATTCAAGGCACGGGATAAAAATTCATCTTCCATCTCACCTGTTCCAATCACGACCATTCTAGCATTGTATTCATGGAGATGTGGGAAGAGATCTAAGATTCTCTCTACACCTTTCTGAGAGGAAAGTCTTGTAATGGCAGAGAAGAGAGGACCGCTGAAGTTCTCATCGATTCCTAAACTTCTAAGAAGTGCTTTCTTATTCTCTTTCTTTCCTTCCTTATAGTCAGAAATGGAATAGTTTTTAGCTAGTTGCTTATCCGTCATAGGATTCCATAAATCCGTATCCAAGCCGTTTACAATACCAGAGAAATCATAGTGTCTGCACCAATCGATGATAGCACCAAGGCCACCGAATCCAGCATGATCGTTGATGAGTTCCTGAGCATGGGTCTTGCTGACCGTGTTGATCTTATCCGCTGACATGATGCCAGTCTTCAAGTAGTTGAAAGATTCACCAAGACGGACATATCCGGAATCATAATATCCAGTGGAAAGGTTGAAATAGTCAGAAAGATCCTGTCTATTTGCCCAACCCTGATAAGCGGGGTTATGAATAGTAAGAACAGTCTTGATCGACTTCGGGTTATAGCTCAATAAGAGGGGAAGGACAGCAGCCTGCCAGTCATTGCAGTGAACAACATCATATTCGTTATGTCTTGTGAGGAATGTGTTGACAGCCATAACAAAGCAAGCAAATCTTTCTTTGTCATCATCATAGCCATACATGTTATCCCTGTCGAAACGGTCCATAGCCAGGAAATAGAACGGAACACCTTCATATTCGATCTTGAAGACTCCGCAGCCCTGATTTCTCCACGACATATTGAAATCAAACTGGTCATAGAATCCTTGCATGACTTCCGGGAATTTATTGCGAATCTGTTTGTAGAGCGGCATGATGACTGAGACATCTTCACCTAAATTGTGAAGAGCCTTCGAATATGAGCAAATGAAATCTCCCAAGCCACCCGATTTGGCAAAAGGAAGGGCTTCACTGGTGACGAGAAGGATTTTCATTAGATAATATCTCCTTTTTTGACATAGAGAGGTTCTTCCATGGTGCCGATCAGTTCATTCACATGGATGACTTTGGCATCACGGTCAACAACGGCATTCTCTAAATGGGCGTTTTCACCGATATAACAGCCACTGGAGATAATGGAGTTCTTGATGACGGCTCCCTTCTTGACTTGGACATTACGTCCTAAGATGGAATTGATGACTGTTCCCTGAACATCGCAGCCATTAGCAAGATTCGAATTCTTGACTGTCGCATTCTTTCCGTAAAGTGTCGGAGGAGTGTCATAGGTTCTAGTATGAATCGGCCAATTCTCCTTGAAGAGGGAATTGAACACATCATCATCAAGAAGTTCCAAAGAATACTGAAGCAGATGGCTTAAAGAGTCATAGCAACGGACATATCCTTTGACTTCAACACCACGGATGAGCACCGATGCAGAAAGATAGCTTAAGACATCGGTAAGATTGAAGAAGGAAGAAGTTCCAGATGCGTATTCCATCAAGGATTCCAGCATCGGATAGTCCATGATGATACTGCCTAAGGAGATATTTCCTTCATCACTGTCTCCACGATTCAGTTCCAAGCCACGGACTTTTCCTCTTGGAGAGATGTCAACCTTCTTCTGATCGATGAAGGAGGTCTTCAAGCCTTTGTCAACGTGAGTATAAAGCAAGGAGATACGATCTCCGCTTGCGATATGCTCTTCCAATAACTTGCGATAATCAACCGTGTACACCATATGCGGTGAGGCAATGACGACATAATCCGGATGTTGAGCCTTCAAGACTTCAATGTTCTCATATAAACAGGCGACATCGGTGTTATAGCCAGGATTTGCGACATTCGGTTCATCATAGAAAACGGAGAAATCACCAATCTTGGTATTAGTGATCCAGCTTCTACCATTACCGACATGCTTGGAGAGGGAACGGATATGATTCTGGCAAAGGATTGCCATCGATGGAATCTCGGAGTTCAGGAAGTTGGAAAGAGGGAAGTCAATGAAAGAATATCTGCCTAAGAATGATGTCGAAGCCAAAGAGCGGTGCTGAGTCAAAGGACCGAAGCCCGGGTTGTTGAAGCAGTCGACTAAACCAATGAATTTGTATGCCATAAGAGCCTCCTATTCCTCGACGACGTTGACTAAGACGACTTCATCCTTCGTACCGATCTGATCCTTGTCGATGACAGTGTTTCCACCAACAAGAGCATAGTCGAGGTTGACGCCTTCTTTGATGACAGCGCCAGGAAGAATGACAGAATTATGAACATGAGTGTTTTTCTCAATGACGACATCGCTGCAGATGACAGAATGTCTCACTTCACCACGGACGATGGCACCCTGATTGATGACACAGTCCTTGACATCAGCAGTCGGAGAGATGAACTGAGGACGGTTGGATCTGTCAGCGGAATAGATCTTGAAATCAGAGGAGAAGATATGAAGTTCACAGTTCGGATCAAGCAAGTCCATGTTTGCTTCCCAAAGGGAGTGAACCGTACCAACATCCTTCCAATATCCTTTGAAAGGATAAGCGAAGAGTCTCTTGTCTTGGCTCAACAATGTCGGAAGAATGTTCTTACCGAAGTCATGGCTTGATTTCTCATCCTTGGCATCCTTGATAAGCGCTTTTCTAAGAAGCGGATAGGAGAAGATATAGATACCCATGGAAGCATAATCGCTCTTAGGCTGTTTCGGTTTCTCCTGGAATTCTGTGATCTGATTGTTCGTGTCGGTGACAACGATACCAAATCTAGGAGCCTCTTCCATCGGAACACGGATGCAGGCGATTGTGACATCGGCATCATTTTCCTTGTGGAAGGAAAGCATCTCAGAATAGTCCATCTTATAGATGTGGTCACCGGAGAGGATGACAACATATTTGCATCCAGTCTTATCGAGCCAGTCGATGTTCTGGAAAATGGCATCAGCCGTTCCCGAATACCAGCTTGCACCGTGCGGAGTCTCTCTTGGGGGAAGGATCGAAGCTAATGCATTCGTTCCGTTCAAACCCCAGTTACGACCCGATCCGATGTAGTTGTTCAGCGTGCTAGACTCATACTGAGTCAGAACGCCAACCGTATGAATACCGGAATTGGCGACATTGCTAAGCGGAAAATCGATAATTCTGTACTTGCCACCAAAATAGACTGCCGGTTTTGCAATCGAACTAGTTAAGGACTTAAGGCGTGTACCTCTGCCGCCTGCGAGAATCATCGCTACCATTTCTTCATTATTTGGCATATTGGCCTCCCTCTGCGTATATGTATAACTTATACATAAATTATAAAGTTATCCGCTTTCAAAAGAAAGAGAATTGACAACTTTCGAACAATTTTTGTGACTTCGTAGCGCTAACAGTCATCAGAAACGGCTCCCATCTTATTCAAAAACGTAAATATGGCAATAGAAAAGGCCAGGGATTTCCTGGCCTTCCTCTTATTCTTTCTTTTCTTCTGTCAAAGGAGCATTCTCAACATTTCCACCGTTTTCCTCAACAATGAGAGGAGCAGAGGAAATGTTATCGGCTTTTGTCTTATCTTGATAGATATCGATATAAGACTTCTTTCTCTTGTCATCATGCATGGTGACAAGGACAAGATCGACATAGGAGACAAGGTCTCTGAGCTTTTCACTCGGTGTGGAGAGGATAGCCTGTAAGCCGAAGTCACGGAGCAAATCAGTACTTTGTCTGATACGTGCGGCATCCATCTTGGAGAAGGCTTCGTCGAAGATGACAAGACGGAGCGTGTTGTTATCAGCAGCGTTGTTGACGCGGCAAAGCTGAGCGAAGGAAGCAAGGATAGCGATGTAGAACGGAGTCTGTGTCTCACCACCGGACTGGGAGTTGAAGGAACGCCCTAAGGAGAAGGTGTACTGATTTCCTTCCAAACCTCTAGTAACGATAAGGTCGAAGATGATGTAGGTCGTATAGGTAGTGAAGAGCTGAACATTTCTCATGATCTGTTCTCTCTGTTCTCCGGTTGCGGAGGTAGAGGAGGAGATGAGATTAAAGAGGTCGTCCATTGTGTTCTTATACTTCTCCATGAAGAGGTTCTCTGCATCTCCGACACGGAGAAGGAGAGGATCCATAATCATGTCATAGTATTGCTGATAGGCTTTGTTCGGTGCAACGGTGAACTGATAGGAGTCGCGTCCGAAGTGAGAGTCCTCTAAGGCGCGGTTGAGTTCATCAATCTGGGCACGGACTGTTTCGATAGCCGTTCTCAGCTTATAGATGAAGTCATCCTTGAATTCACGGATGGAATCCTCGTGGGCCTTTTTGATCTTTTCCTCATAATCGGGGAGCATGACCTTGGAAATGTTTTCCAATTCCCTGTCGAATTCCAGATTGGACTTTTCATTCTGAACATCGTAATTGAGACGATACTGTGTGCAATAGGTGTCTCTCATACGGATAAGAGCAGACTTGTCACGGGTGATCTTTCCGGAGGTCTGAATGGATTCACGCATGGCTTCCTGACGAATCTGAGCAAGGGTCAAATGCTGTTCATCGAGCAATTTGCTGAAGAACGGCTCATATTCGCGGTTGACGCTTTCGCTAGAGAAGGTATCAAGCTGCTTCTTGCTATCGGCGATATTGGCTTCAATAGCGGGGATTTCCTCGGAATTGAGACGCTGTGTATCAGCGATGATCTGACCTCTTTCTGTGAGGATATCATTTCTCTTCTGCTGGATTTCCTTGATCTGGGCTGTGATTTCATCGATCTTGGCCTGGATGGCAGACATGTCTCCACGGGAGACAGACTTCATCTCATTCTCAACCTCAAGGACTTGCTTCTGAAGGTCATTGATCTCATCCATTCTCTTGACATCGGACTGATAAGTCGTCAATTCCGACTGAGACATGATGGATAGAGTGACAAGATTATTGACACGGTTTAAGGCTTCACTCAATAAGGCATAGGTCTTATTGATCTTCTGGTAGTCTTCACTCGATAATGCCTTTGTGGAATTCGAAACGACCGTTCCAAGATAGAAGACTCTTGCAGAGCCCTTATTCAAGTACCATGTTGCGAAGTTACGGTATCCGGTACAATCGGAGAGCAAGCCAGAGCCAGAGTTTCTAGCCTCTTCAAAGGTTCTGCACTTCTTGATGCGTCCTAAAAGATAATCGGTATAGACTCTTGCTGCCTGATCCTTTGTATCGATAAGGTGTGCGACAGAGTCATCATTGCTGACGATGCCGGCTCTTAACAATCTATCCGTATCGACCAAGGAGACACGATAGTAATTATAGGTTGAGGTGAGCTCCTTTAAAATTCTATTGGCTTCTTCATAGTAAACAGGATTGACGAAGAAGTTGAACTTCTGCGATAAGAGGACAGCTTCCAAAGCCAAAGTCCATTCCGGATCATTGACATCGACAAGGTCACAGTAGATTCTCACATAGGCGTCAGAATGTCTAGCCTTAAGTTGAGTCTCTAAGCCACGGCGGATTTCATTATAGGCGATACCTAATTTATCAAACGGCTTCTGTCCCTGATTGACCGCTCTCAAATCGCTTTGAAGAGTCTGAAGCTGTTCTGAGACACTATAGAATTCAGTATTGATAAGACTCTTGACATCGAGTGCCTGATTACGAAGAGTCTCCATATCGGTTCTGAAGAGATTGACTGCTTCAAAATCGACACTTCCATCCTTCAACGAGGAAGAAAGGCTATCTGCTTCATAGATGATGTTAGTTGCTGTCTCAAGAAGCTCAGCAAACGGAGTCTGGATATTGTTTCCTAATCTTTCCGGATTGAAGTCTTTGTAATAATTGACAAAGGAAGAGCAGACCGACTTATAGGAGGATGCATACTGAGAAAGGGATCTTGAAACATCAGCGACCTGCATCTGAATGGATGTGATCTGCTTCATGATGTTGTCTTTCTTCATCATGAGTTTTTCAGTCAAAGAGTAGTTATCGCTCTGAAGGACCTTCGCATTATAGGAATTAAGGTCCGAATTCAGTTCATCCAGCTGGGCATCAAAACGATTGATGGAGTCAGAGATAAGCATGAGACGCTCATTATCTTTTCTGAGTCTCTCATTGAAATTATCGCGTTTCTTCTTGTTTTCCTCATAGCTGACACGGGCAGAGACATAGTTGAGCATGTCGCTGCGCTTGATGAAAGTCGTGAGTTTTTCGAATGTGTTATGAATCTGTGTCAAAGCATCGACCTTGACCTTAAGGTTCTTCGCCTCATTTTCAAGGATCTTATACTGCTCGATGTTCTTCTGCATCGGGGTGATGTCGACATTGAGGTCTGCATCACAGATGTATTCGGTGATGAAGGAAGAGATATTGGAAATCGGAGCAAAGGAGACAGCCTTCTTAAAGAGCATGAAATATTTGTCCGGAAGATTCCCGAAGGCGCCTTTGATGAATCCCTGATATTCCGTATCAGTATCAAAGAAGCGGAAATGATTCGGCTTATATTCATTGCGGACATAAGCGGAAAGTTCCTTATAGTTCAAAGGACGGGTCTTGTTCTTTTCCGCCGTCTGACTATTGGTGAAATTGTTTTCCGGGAAGGCGGAATCCAAATAGAAGTAATGCTTATCGGTCTTATCGGATGAATCGACATCAAAGCAAACACCGAGAGTGAAATAGCTCTTCTTGACATCGTCATAGATTTCAATGGCGATATAGGAAGTGAAGGTGCCCTCACGGAGAACGATGACAGAGTTATCATCCTTGACACCGGTCTGACCACGGAGATAGGAGATCAAATTACGGCCGCTTCTTCCTTTTTCATTGGCGGCTTTATTGAAGTTGTCCGGTCTTGTCGTACCGAGAATGACAATCTGAAGTGCGTCGATGATTGTTGATTTACCGGTACCATTGGGACCAGTCAAGAAGGTAAGATTTCTGATATCGGTCGTGATATTGCAGAAGTAGTGCCAGTTGATAAGACGAAGCTTTGTAATGCTTTTCATTATTCATTTCCTCCTTCCTTGCTCATATCAAAGAGAGAAGGAACATTGTTCTCCTCCTTCGGTGCGGTGAGCATCGAATAGAGAACATTCAATTTCTCGCTGGAGATGACATAACGGATTGTCGGAAGGATGAAGAAGGAATAGGAAGGATCTCCATAATTGTTATTGGCCTTTGTGACGATGTTGAAGGAATCCAACAGACGTAAAGACGATGCGATTGTAGTCGGAGAAAGTCTCTTGCTAAGATTGGATAAGCCCATCTGATTGACAAGGGAATTCAATGTGACATTTGTCATTAAGGTCTCAGTCACCTGCGGGGACTGTTCGATAGCTCCCTCATAATAGGAACGTAGGGCATAGACGACTAAGGTAGTAGTCGGATCGAAGCGGTAATGATTTCTCTCCGCACCGGATGTGACAAAGATGACACCATCTTCATCATTCTTGCTCAGCTGCATATCCATATAGGAGAGATAATCCTCAAAGACGGAATAGTAGCGTTCGATGAAAAGATATCCAGGGTCCATACGGAACATCTTGGTCTTTCTGTCGTAGCTCTTTCTGAAGATATAGCACTGATAGAGCAAATCATTCACTGTCTCAGCGAAGATCTCTCTATCGCTTCTAGACATTTTCTCATATTCTTCTTGAAACATTCTTCTTGCCTCCCTTCTTGGTCAAGCGGTATAAAGGCATATAATATCCTGCATATTCGACACGGTCTTCCACTTTCTCTGCCTTGTAAGGAAGGACACCGAGAACGGACTTAAGAATCGCAAAGATGGTAAGAACAAGCTCATCTGTATCCTCAATTTCAATCTCGTTGGTGAGGATAGTGTCTTTTCCATCCATATTCCTATCGAGGAATTCCTCAACAGCCCTGTCGGAGAAGCGGTTGACTTCACTGTTGAGCGTATCATTGAGAAGCTGTGCTGTCTCATCCGGGAAGATATCATCATCAAGGACGAGCGGTTCGCTATCCTCTTCCACCTTTCCTCTTCTGAAGGGCATCGTCATGGAATTGGAATCAAGACAGCCCTGACGGAAGAGCATGACAGAGGAACTTGTCTCTTTCAAAAACGGCATGTCCTCATAGCTGAGGGCCGGATTCTTGCTGATCTCCTGAGAAAGGGCAAGGATGATTCGATCAATCTTGCCTTTGACAGTCTTATCCGTCGCAGAGAGATAGTTGATCTTCTTTTGGACGGCTTCTGTATAATTCGCATTGGCGTTATCGATCTCATTGAATGAGGATGCAAGATGAGAAAGGGTATCGATGACAGACTGAATGAGTCCGATGACTTCATTCGTCATGGTAGCAACATCCTTCTTCTTGTTGACTGCCTCACCCCTTGCCTCCTTGACAATCAATGTCAAGATGCGTTCCGAATGGAGCCAACGATTCAAAATGGCGATTGTCGGCTGAGCATAGAGGCCAAGAGAATCGAATGTCTTCATCGGATGATAGTACTTTTCTGCAATATCAACACGGTACTCATCAAAATGCTGTTTCAATGCAACATTCGGATCGAGAACATGAGTCAGTCTATTTCCGAAGACAAGGATCTGCTGTCTTAACAAAGTGACAGACATCTCTAAGGAGTCCGCATTGTTTTTGGCATTGATGAGAGAACGGTACATGTAATCGTCCTCTTTCTCATCCTCAAGCTTCAGTTCGGAATAGGTCTGATGGACAAGCGGCAGATAAGAGCCGGCATCGCTTGTCAGTTCATTGAGAAGCTTGATGAACTGGATGGAGTAGGCGGGTATGTAGATATACTCGATGTTGTCTTTCGGGTCCTTGGAGATGATAAACCATCCGCACTTGGCTAACTTTCTGACAACATAGTTGACTTTGTCGCTCAGAATGGCGGCATCATCGTTTTCATTAGAGGAAATCGTCATTTCGACCTGTTCTGTGTCGGATTTATCGTCAAGTTTATCCGTTTCCACAGAAAAAAGCTTCATCATCTCCTGTCCTTGAGCCTTCAAGAAAGCGACATAATCCGCTCTTTTGATGTCAGTATGATACAGGCGAAGCATATGATAGAGAGACACGAGGGAGAATGCGTAGACGGCTTTATATTTCCTGGAAAGAGGTGAGAACAGCTCTTCCGGAACTTTATCAAATAATCTATTCAAAATCGGTCCACCTTTTATGTTTTACAACTATAGTAAATTATAAACTATAATAGGTTTTCAATACAATAAAACAAACGGGAAAATATCAATTTTTTCACCTTGAAAACTGCATTGTTTTTTCTATCCGCTCATTTTGTCAAAAGTAGAGAAAAGGCACCCGTATCGAGTGCCTTGAATCAATCTTATTTTTTGTAAGCAATAACCTTTTTTGTCTTCTTGTCGGAATAGTGATTCATCGACTGAATGAGTCCTTCTTCCTTCTCCTTCATGGATTGAATTTCCTTTTCCATTCTGTCATGCAAGAGCGTTGCAATCTCTTCACCGGTCATCGTTGCATATTCCTCTTTATAAAGAGGCTTTAAGATGCTGACCTGAATCGGATAGACATGATAATGGAAACTTTGATTCAATACTCTGTCTGTGAGATACATACAGACAGGAACAATAGGAAGAGAAAGTTTGGTCGCAATCTTGAAAGTTCCGGCATGGAAAGGAAGGAGGTTAAAGTCCGGGGACTTGCTTCTTGTTCCCTCTGGATAGATGAGAAGGGAAAGATCCCTATTCTCCTCCAATTTCTTGTTGATGCTGATGAAGGTCTTCAGTTCGCTTCTGATATTCTCTCTGTCGAGGAAGAAGCCATCCACGCATTTGACGACGTTTCCAAAGACAGGCATATTCTCCACTTCCTTCTTTGCGACGACAGTGACAGGCATATCACTGATGGCGTAGAAGAGAATCGGATCGATGACAGAACAGTGGTTTCCAATATAGAGAGACTGCTCTTTCAATAGATTTTCTTTTCCATTGATGACAAAGCGGACACGGAATCCACCGGCACATAGTTTCTTCGAATATTTATGAACGATGTCACATCTGTCTTTCAAAGTATATTTATCCGTATGTTTCTTATATCTTTTCAAGACACAGTTGGCATGAAGGACAAGTCCACCGGAGGAAAGACCTAATCGAATCCATTTGATCATTTTCTATTCTCCTTCCATGTAGACAATAATCCACTCTTCTTCTTTAAGAACACAGAGACAGTCTTAGAAGGAACGATGGCAAGTCGAATGAAGAATTCACTGTCCTCAACAGAGCCGGTATCATTGAAAATCAGTCTCACATAGTCACCAAAATCACACATGATCGATTCATTGGACTGATTGTAGACAAAGCTGACAACGGAATTCGGTGTCTGGTAATCGATACGAAGCGCACCCTTTTCCAAGTTGACAAAGGTCATATGGGAAGGAACATCGGAATAGTATTCTCCCATCTCCTTGATGAATCTCTTCTTCAAGTCGATAGCCTCCAAGAAGAAATGATAGAGTTCCTTTCTCTCTGAGAGAAGGTCATAATCGAATCCATTATCCTTATCACCTGTATTATAGGTGTTCGGTTTTCCGTTCTTGGAATGTCCGATTTCCTGTCCCTCGTGGAAGAAAGGTATGCCGGCGGCAAAGAGGATGGACATCGTTAACATCTTGATTCTCTTTTCGATATCCGCTTCGCTTTCATCCGGACAAGCGACTTTGATCTTGTCATAGAGAGCATTGTTGTCATGGCACTCAACATAGTTGATGGATTGTCTATAAGAAGAAAGCATCGGAGGGAAGGCAAGAGGATAGCAAGAACCCATCATGACATGCTTGAATCCATCGACATAGTATCCGTCTCCTAAAAGATAGCCTCTGACAGAGAGTTCAGAAGATGAACTTCTTCCTTTGCTGACATCGCGGAAACGGTCATTGAAGAAGCCGACATTCGGCATCTTGGCGGAATTGAAAGAGCTGGCCTTCTTGTCATTCGGTAAGGCAGTCCATAAATCCCAGCCTTCTCCGTAGAACATGATGTCTTCTCTGACATTCTTGCAGGCTTCATATCCTAAATTGATGGTATCGATATCAAGGATACCCATCAAGTCAAAGCGGAAGCCGTCCACATCATAGAAGTCGATAGCGTGAAGAAGGGAATCGATGATGAGCTTTCTTGCCATATACTTTCTCGACTCGATATCATTTCCACATCCTGTTCCATTGCTTAAAGTGCCGTCCTGATTATGACGGAAGTAATATTTCGGAACCAAGATAGAAAGGGAGTTGAACTTTGCGGAATAGACATGGTTATAGACAACATCGAGATTGACTCTTAATCCATTCTTATGGAAGGTGGAGACCAGTCTTCTTAAAGCCAAGACTCTGTCATATGGGTCATCGGGATTTTCACAATAGCTTCCTTCTGGCGCAAAATAGAACATCGGATCATAGCCCCAGTTATAACTTCCTTTTCTGTTGTCATCATTGACCGTCTGGAAATCGAGAACAGGAAGAAGCTGAATGTGGCTAACACCTAACGAGGTAAGATAATCCATACCCATTGGCATTCCCTCTTTGTTCTTTAGGCCTTCGATAGCTAAGGCATCATAAGTTCCGCTATCCGCTCTTCCGGTAAGAGAAGTCATATCGCGGACAGAGCATTCATAAATGATGGACTTTGTGATATCCGTGAAAAGAGGAAGAGAGGATCTATTGTCATCAATCTCCTTGACTCTTTCCGGATTGATGACATAGGCGCTTCTTGAATTTGAGGAGAGACTATAGGCGTAGGGATCAACAACGCGGCGAATCTTAGAGAAGATTTCTGCCTCATAGATGTACTTTGTCTCATCTAAATCACCCTCGACACTGATTTCAAATACACCAGTATCGCTATCCTTATGCATTACATAAGTTTCTTCATCGCTAGCATTCTTTCTTTTTAAAAGCAGGATGATTCTTGTCGCAAAAGGGGAGAAGACACGGAACGTCGTCTTTTCCTTAGTATAGATTGCACCTAAAGGACCATCATAGCGGTACTTCTCATCAAAGGCATCATCCAATGCCAAAAAGGAGATATCGACTGGAATGAAGTAGTTCTGTTCGGTTACGATTTCATACTTCTTTCCGACAAGGAAAGGAGAATTATTCAACATGAAAGTATAGATGCGGGAGGAATGGGACTCACTTTGAGAGACAGAAGCAAGCTCCATTGATTTCTTTCCATCGATATAAAGATAGAACTTGGAAAGCTTGCTTGAGCAAAACTCTTTGTCGACGGAGATTTCAAGGACTTTCTGACTTCTTGCAACAGCTGAAAATGTATGATTCATAAAAGTCTCCTATATCTTGCTATAGACAACACAACGAGGGAATGTCTTGATCTGTTCTAGGAATTTCTTGAAAGAGGAATAGGATAAGCGCTGTGTATGGCAGATCATGGACAGATAGGTGATGTGGTTTGGATAGCATCTAGCAAACTGTTCAGAAAGCAAATAAGGAGAGTGAAGGATTCCAAGATTCTTGACATAGTATTCATTTTGAATCCTGTCATAGAAGGAAGAAGATACTTTCTTATTCAGCTTAGAGAGATAGTTTGACATGAAGTTGGCAAGTTCATTTCTCGACGGGGTTCTGAAAGAGAGCATGATGTAGGCATCTTCGCCTGCTTCGACAAGCTCAGCGTGAAGAAGCTCGCTTCTTAAATCCGCCAAAGAGGAGAGGAAATAAGGATTCTTCTTGAATGCTGCATCGACGAGAAGCTCATAAAAGAAGAACATCGCCTGACCGAAGGCTTCATAGATGACCTTTCTTGCCGGGAACTTGATTCCATAGGTGAGATAGGAGTCATCATCACCCTTGACTTCTAAGACATCTTCAAAGACCTTGTCATAGACTTCCTCATTCTTATACTCTTCTTCCTTGATTGATGAAGAAGAGGGAAGGGAAAGATTCTTGATTTTGCTGATCACCTCTTTCGGATTGACATCTCCGGAAACAAAGATGGCGAGTCTATCACCGGTGTAATATGACTTTTGGAAACGTTTCAAAGAGGTGGCATGAAGAAGCTGACCTTCCTGAGTGCTAGTCGGATAGATTCCGTTTTGAATCGCAGATTTGAGATACAAGCCTTTCGGGCAGTATTTCTCAATCTTGAACAAAGGATTTGCTTCATTCTTCTTCAATCTTTCCTCATCAAGAAGACGGAATTTATCAACATCCTTTTCCGTATAGGATGCTGTATAGATTCGATTCATCAAACTTTCTAATGAAGGGAAAAGATCTTCGCCATTGCTAGTCAAGGAATAGGAAGAATAGGAATAAGAGACCACATTTGTAGCCATGATATTCTTCTTAGCCTGTTCCTTCTTGAATTCCTCATCCATAATGACATTAGAAAGATAATAGGCTGTACCTAACGGATACTTTGTCTTATCATTTTCCTGATACCCTCCTTTAGAGAAGAGGACTGTCACATTGCACGTTTCACTCTTTCTAGGAATGACATAAATCTCAGAACCGCCTTTGAGCTTTTCAAGATAATAGGGAGCATTCAAATGCCCATAATCGTTCTTAATCATGATTTTCATCCTTTCTATGAGTCATAGAGATAGAGCCTAACAGTTCCATGTTCTTCAAAGAAGAGAGGACTTTGTCTTTCTCGTTATCAGCTTTCTTGAAGAATCTTCCCTTATCAAAAGAGAGGGAGAAGTCTTTATATCTCTTCAGTTCATCTAAGCTAGAAAGAGGATAGATGGAACGGGAAAGCATGTCTTTGTTGAATCCGATGAAACTATCATCATAGGATGCTTCCTCTTTTAAAGCATAGCTTTCCTTTTCTTTCAAAGGAACCTTATCTTCCAAAAGGGATAGCTTCCCCTTTTGTGTCTCGACATAAAGATAAGCAGAATCTGGAGAAAGAAGAGAAGCAGACAATGAGAATTCAGATCCGTATCCTTTCTTGATTTCCTTCTTCATCTCTTCCTCTAAAACATAGAGAGCCTGTTTGCTGTTTAGATAATCTTCCTCAGACTTGATAATAGAATTCAATTTGAAGAGATAGAGTTTTCCATCTTTATCCTTGCTTTCCAAGGACTTATTCTCATTGATATCAAGAGCAGAATAAGGAAGAGATGTAAGATCTTTTTCAAATCCGGAATCGTTGTTGAAAGGATCCTTCTTATCCTCTTCTCCTAAATAGATATAGTCACCGATTTTGCTGTTGGAAAAAGAATCCAGAGCCGAGATGACTTCTTCAATTTTGACATCCTTCACCTTCTTCTCATCAAATTCAGAGAAAGAATAATCAGCATGAACATGTGTAAGAAGAATGGAAAGAGCAGAGAAAGCGAAGTTCTTCTTGCTTAATAGTCTTTCCTTTGCAACAGCAAGGCTCTTTTCATCGGAAAGGAGATTCGCTTTGTCGAAATGGACAAGCATCTCATATCCTGCCTTATAGGGATTTTTGAATATGTAGGATAATCCCTTTGTCTTAGTCTGAATGAGTCTGCTCTCTAAGACATATCCATTGCGGTAGGAATAAACCTGATAGAACAGTTCTCCGCCAGAAAGAGAGGAATATCCTTTCTTCTGGGAAAGGAAAGACAGATTCAAAAGTTCAGAAAGAATCAAAACAGCCTCCGGTTTTACATCCGAATAGGAAAGATACGATCTTCTAAGCAGTATTCGCTGTCCGAAAGTATCCGTATATAACGTCATAGAAGATTTCATAATCCCTCCTTCTGGCGAGCGGTAATCGCTGCCGGACCTAACACATAGTGACCACCAAAGCCCATCATCAATACATCTTCTGAAACCATGGTAGCCAAGTAATTATCTGCTTTGGAACTCGTCACCTGGAAATTGCGGATAATGCTCTCTTTCGAGGTGATTCCAGTATGGATGACAAAGTCCTTGATATCATCGTAAAGTCTCTTCTGAGGATCGACTTCCTCAACATTTGGATTCTCTTCTTCATCATCTTCGAGTTCTAGGAATGCCTGATCATAGACAGGATCTCCGGCCTTTTCCTTGACATAGGCAAGGACAGAATCGATTTCCTCATCGGAAAGGAACGGAGACTGAGCACGGACAAGCGATTTCTTGCCAGGATCCTTGAAGAGTAAGTCGCCTCTTCCTAACAAAGTCTCAGCGCCGTTCTCATCGAGAATGACACGGGAGTCAACCTGAGCAGAACAGGATAGACCGATACGGCAAGGCACATTGGCTTTGATCATCATAGGAACCGTGTCTTTGCTCGGTCTTTGCGTAGCGATGATCATATGGATACCAGCGGCTCTTGCCTTCTGACCAATCTTCTGAACATTGCTTACAACATCTTTTCCGCCCGTCATCATCAAATCAGCAAACTCATCGATGACGCAGACAAGATATGGCATCTCTTCCATAAGAGCCTCTTGTCCTTTGCGGATCTTATTGTATCCTTCGATATTCGGTGCCTTGTACTTGCTGAAGACAGTGAATCTTCGATTCATCTCGTCGACAAGCTTTTTCAAGGCTAGTACAGCCTTTTCCGGCTGAGAGATGACAGGGCAGAAGAGATGAGAACATTCCTGATAACGGATGAACTCAACCTGTTTCGGATCGATGAGGATCAATTTCATCTGAGAAGGATAATTTCTCATGATGAGAGTCATGATCATGGAATGGACTAAAACAGATTTTCCAGAGCCAGTCGTACCGGCGATCAAGAGATGCGGCATCTTATTGAGAGGACTGGTGATGATATTTCCAGAGATATCCATACCGATAGGAAGCAACAAATTATCGCTGGTATTTGTCTCAACAACTTCAAAGACATCTTTGAATGAGACAGCCATCGGCTTCGCGTTTCCGACTTCGATGCCGGATGTGCTCTTTCCTTCGACAACCGTCTCAACACGGACAGACTTATCACCGTTAAGGGCTTTCTGAAGTTCATCTACAAGCGAGGCAAGACGATCACTCTTCTCGCCAGGTTCCGTTTCGATATCGAAACGAGTGACAGAAGCACCGACTGTATAAGATACCGCCTTTGCTTTGACACCATAGTTCTTGAATACTTCGTTGATCGTATCAACCTTCTTAGCGGCAGCATCACTGTTGATAAGCTTCTTTTCGGAATCATCATGTTCCTGAAGCAAGGCATCAGTCGGTAGTGCATAGCGATAGACTTTCGGGGTATCGGAGACAAAGCGCATCAGATTTGCTTTTCTTTCGTTTCTTTCTCTTTGCTTTTGCTGAATCTTTTCAATGGCGCGTTGTTGTTTCTCATAGAAGTAACGCTTTTCGATTTCAGTCTCTGATTCTTCTTCCGCATCCATGATGGCAGGTGCATCATTTTCAATCGGTTCTTCTTTCTTCTCTTCGACTGGATACTGAATCTGAACTGTATTGGTCTCTTCTTTCTTAGCACGTGGTGTGACAGTCTTTGCTACATCCTCTAAAGGATTGAAAGAGGGATTCTGGAAGACAGTAGGAGCAGGTTCTTCCTGCGTTTTCGTTTCTACAACAGGGATGACCACTTTCTTTTCCTGATGTTCGACTTCATTTCTCATCGGAACATCGGGAACGATAGGCTCAATGACATCGAAGGTGGAACTCTTGGCTGACTTTGCACTCTTTGTGAAGTTCTCAGCTTCTTTGTTCGTATCAAACTGTTCAAAGCCCTCAAAGGTAGGAGCTGAGAACGCGTTCCTTTCAGGCAAAACAGGAGTAGTTGTCGTATTCTGACTGACAATTGGTCTTTCAACCGGTTTCGGTTCTGTGAAGATAGGCTTCGGTTCCGTGAATACAGGCTTGGGATTTTCAACCGGCTTATTGACGGAAGGCTTTGGTTCCACTACCTGTTCTTCCTTTTCCGCTTGTATATCATCCGTAGCAAAAGAACGAGTCAAAGTAGCTTCAAATACGCTTTCTGTCGGAATAGAAGAGGTCCTTTGCCAATCATTCGATAATGGTCTTTTCAATTCTGGATCAATCTCTTCTTTATTCTCTGTGCTTTGCACAGGATGATTACGATCCAATGCCTTCTTCTCTTTTCCTTTCTCAGGATGGAAAGGTGAATTGTATTCGACTTTCTCTGCTTTTTTCTTCTTCATTTTCAAAATGACATCACGAGTCGGAGCAAATAGAGCAAAGAAAGCACCGACTAAAAGAAGAATGACAAAGAAGACCATGTCTCCGACAAGTCCCCAGACAGAGGAGAACAAGGTCAATAAGGCAAGACCGATATAACCGCCACCTAATGTAGACATCGCTTCAAGGGAATCCACCGTAAAAGGAGTCTGAGCAAAGTATTTGATTTTCTTTCCATAGAAATCGGTGAAATTGACAAAGCTCAAAGTGCTGCTTTCCTTAGCAAGGGAGATTGAGCCTAAGGAAAGAACAGAAAGAAGGATCAATATTATGCCAAGATGAAGGAAAAGATGATGTTTGATAGGTGGAAATTTTCCACATATGATAAGAACAAGTCCCAAGGCAAAAAAGAAAGCCGCAAACACAGGGAAGAAGGAACCAAAAAGATAGGCAAAGCAATAGGCTAAGAATTCACCTACTACAGTCTTACCTGTGAGTGCGATGACGGAGAAAGAGAGAAGGAAAATGCCTAAGCAAAGTTTGATGTGCCTAGACAAGGACAAAGATTGATTCTTTTCATTATCAGTTTCCATAATAGCCACCTTCTATAATAAATATATAAATACAAAAGTTAACATTAAAAAGTATAACACAGGTTAGAGGCTTTATAAGCGTATTAATTCCAAAAAAAGAAACAATTTTGAATGATTCCAACAAGCATCGAAACGCTTGTTTTTCTCGCATGGAAAATAAGCGTTGATTATAGGCTTCTATAGATGGTTATCGTTTCAAAAGAAAAAGCCCTTGCGGGCTCTTTCTTACTTTTCATTGACAGCAACGACGAATCTCAATACACCTTGGAATCCTTTTTCATCCTGCTTATAGACACCGGCATATTCAAGGACCTTCATAAAGACAAGTCCGACCTCATCATCAAGGATCTTATCGATATTGTCCTTGTTGATATCAGAGTACTTCTTCTTGAATTCACTGACCCATTCATAATGAGAGGAAATAGCAGGATCCGATGAGAAATCACGGTTTTCAAGAATAGCATCTTTGACAAGGGTGAGTTCGTTCTTCAAACGGGAAGGAAGGACAGCAAGACCCATAGCCTCGATTAATCCAATGTTCTCTTTCTTGATGTGCCAGCATTCCTGATGAGGATGATAGACACCAAGTGGGAACTCTTCTGTCGTGATATTGTTTCTTAAGACAAGATCAAAGGCGAATTCATCTCCGATTTTATGGCAGATAGGAGAGATGGTATTATGCGGAACACCATCTGTTTCAGCATATACAAATGATGCTTCATCCGTATATTCTCTCCAGACATTCAAGATCTTATCCGCTAAGCCAAGAAGCTGTTTCTTGTTCTTGGACTGGATTCTAATGACGCTTAACGGCCACTTGAGATAGCTAGCCTTGACAGCCGGGAATCCTTCGAAATGAAGGTCCATGATCTTCTTTGCCTTGAACATCGGGAAGAGATATTTTCCGCCCTGATAATGATCGTGAGTGAGAATGCTTCCACCGACAATCGGAAGATCAGCATTGCTTCCTAACATATAATGAGGGAACATTTCGACGAAGTCCAACAAGTGAGCAAAGCATTTCTTATCGATGACCATCGGAATATGTTCCGAATTGAAGACGATGCAATGTTCGTTGTAATAAGAGTAGGGAGAATACTGAAGGTTATACATGCCATCACCTAATTTGATCGGGATGATACGGATTGTCTCTCTAGCTGGATGATTGACTCTTCCACGATAACCCATATTCTCTTCACAAAGCATGCACTTCGGATAGCAAGTGTTCTTCAATAACTTTGCAGCAGCGATAGCTTTGGGATCTTTTTCCGGTTTGGAAAGGTTGATGGAGATATCCAGATTTCCATATTTGGTCTTCGTTTTCCATCTCAGATCCTTCTTGACACGATAATCACGGATATAATCACTGTCTTTGCTGAACTGATAGAACCAGTCAGTTGCAGCCTTCGGTCCATGTTCCGTATAAAGTCCGACAAATGTCTGAACCACTTCATAAGGTCTTGGCGTAAAACAGTTCATGACCTTTGTGTCGAAAAGGTCACGATAAACAACGGAATTCTCCTTGATCAAGCCTTTCTCATAGGCATAATCAAGAATCTCTTTCAATGTCGATTCCAAATCGATATCCTGATAGATGGTATTCGTCTTCTGATAGGAGTCCAAATCCAAAACATCCAAAAGAAGATTGACGGAATAATTGTATTCAAATGGTGAAATCAAGCCTCTTTCCAAAGCGTAGGAAGCTAATTTCTCAATGTTTTCATCAATAGTGGACATTAGAACAATTTCCTTCCACCTTCGCCGACTTCAAGAATAGCGAAGGAAGCATTCAATCCAGTCTTGGTCTTATAGATTCTGCCAACATTGCACTTGAAGGCATCAACATATTCATCCTTGACGATAGAGACAGTGTTTCCACCCCATCCACCGCCGGTTTCTCTTGAACCATAGACACCGTTCTGTTCACGGGCTGCATCGACTAATACATCGATTTCATAGCATGTGGCATCATAATCATAGCGGAGAGAATCACCAGACTCATTAAGGAGTCTTCCAAAGTTGACAAGGTCATTGTTCTTCAAGGCGACGATGGCATCCTTTGTTCTCTGCTCCTCATAGACAGCATGCTTGGCTCTCAGTCTTCTATTCTCATCCTTGATGAGATATTTATTAGCTTCGAACTGTTCCGGAGTCAATTCGCAGAGATGTTCAATCTCGAGTTTCGATGAAAGTTCCTGAACAGCCATCTCACATTCTGCTCTTCTTTCATTGTAGTGCGAAGAGACAAGGCTATGCGGTTTGTTGGAATTGCTGACGATGATTTTGCAGCCATTCAAGACGAGCGGAACATAGTCATAGGAAAGATTGGCGCAGTCTAAGAAGATGGCCTGATCTTTTCTACCCATGGCAGAAGCAAACTGATCCATGATTCCGCAGTTACAGCCATTGAAATTGTTTTCAGAATACTGTCCGATCAATGCGATTTCGGTCAAGGAAACATCAAAGCCGTACATATCCTTCAGCATGACGCCGACAGAGACTTCCATAGCGGCAGAGGAAGAAAGTCCAGATCCAGGAATGTTTCCATAGACATAGACATCAAGTCCACAGTCCATCTTCATTCCACGTTTATCAAAAGCCCACATGACACCAAAAGGATAATTGGTCCAAAGTTTGGATTTGTCATAGGAAAGATCATCCAAGGAGCGTTCGATCACGCCACCCTTCTTGTAATTTTCCGAATAGAAGAGAACCTTTCTGTCCTCTCTCTTTCTTGCAACAACATAATTTCCAACGGTCAGTGCACAGGGGAAGACATGTCCTCCGTTGTAATCGATATGTTCACCGATTAAATTGACTCGTCCTGGAGCAAAATAGCCTCTGATATCTCCTCCCTTTGAGAATACCCTTTCAAAAGAAGATTTGAGAATTTCTGGTGTCATAGTTAATTTATCCCTTTCCATTTTCGTCAACAAAATTATAGTAAAAATATACTTATCTTTCAATGTATATCCATTCAGTAGAGATAGAAAATGCCCTGCTTTCGCAGAGCACTTTCCATCATTTATACAATATGATAGAGAAGATCGCCATAGGAAGGAACCGGCCAGCAATCCTTAGCGATGAGAAGTTCAAGTTCATCGATTGGCTTTCTCAGTTTTGCCATCTGAGGAAGAAGCTGATCTCTACAGAAACAAGCTAAGTCTCTTCCTTTATAAGCAGATGACTTTTCAATGAGCTGATCTAGTCGAGAAAGAGCAATACCAGCATCATCAAGATAGGAGGAGATCATCATGGCTGTTTTCATGGTAGTCTTCGGAACAGGAATATGACAGGTCTCTAAGTCTGAAATCTCTTTTGCCATCTTTCCTAAAGCGTTGTTTACGCTTGGAATGTACTGCTTATGTGCCATATGAGACATGGTCTTGCTGTCGATTAGGACCTGTGCTGCATAATTGGCGTATTTGATCTCGGCACGGGAAGCAAGTTCACTTTCTGTAAGGACACCAGTCTTCAAGAAGAGGTCCTTCACTTCCTTGCTTCGTAAGACATCCGTGGCATCGACAGTTGTTCTGAGATTCGGAAGTCCGCGTCTTTCCGCCTCTGCTTCCCATTCCTTGGAATATCCATCCCCATTGAAGATGACACGATAATGTTCCTTGAATGTCTTCTTGACCCATTTGCGGATAGCAGCCTCTTTGTCCGTTGCCTTTTCAATCTCATCAGCAAACAAGGAAAGCTCATAACCGAGAATCATGTTGAGAACCATATTCGGTTCCGAGATGTTCTGCAAAGATCCAGGCATACGGAATTCAAAACGGTTTCCGGTAAAAGCAAAAGGAGAGGTTCTGTTTCTATCGGTTGTATCTCGATTGAAGGAAGGCAGAGTCTTCACATCTTTGAAAAGAAGCGACTCCTTCTTTGCTTTTTCAACGCTCTTTGTCTCCATGATCTTCTCAACGATGGAGTTGAGCTCATCGCCTAAGAAGATGGAGATGATAGCCGGCGGAGCCTCATTGGCACCAAGGCGGAAGTCGTTGGTATAGCTAGCAACAGACTCACGTAATAAGCCTGCAAATTCATCTACGCCTTTGACCACGGCTGAGAGGAAGACAAGGAACTGAAGATTATCTTCTGGCTTCTTTCCAGGCTTGAAGAGATTTGTTCCATCCTCTTTGGCAATAGACCAATTGTTATGTTTTCCGCTTCCATTGATTCCATCAAATGGTTTCTCAGATAACAAACAGATAAAGTCGTGTTTCTTGGCCATCTTCTTCAAGACAGTCATCACCAAAGCATTCTGATCAGCTGCAATATTGGCTTCGGAATAAATGACAGCCAGTTCATGCTGAGAGGGTGCGACTTCGTTGTGTTCTGTCTTAGCAGGGATGCCAAGCTTCCACAAGGCCTCATTGACATCGCTCATGAAGGAAGCGATCTTCTCACGGATTGGGCCGAAATAATGGTCTTCAAGTTCCTGTCCTTTCGGAGCATAAGCGCCAAAGAGTGTTCTTCCTGTATAGACCAAGTCTTTTCTTTCGGAATAGGTAGATGTATCCACAATGAAGTATTCCTGTTCCGGTCCTGCAAAAGGAACAATCTTGTTCGTCTTTTCATCACCGAAGATTCTTAAGACACGAATCGCCTCTTTGTTAAGGTAGTCCATGCTTCTGAGTAGTGGAGTCTTTCCATCAAGGGCATCACCATTGTAAGAGCAGAAGGCAGTAGGTATGTATAAGACGGCTCCATAGACATCTGAGATGACAAAGGCAGGGCTTGTGCAGTCCCATGCGGTATAGCCTCTCGCTTCAAAGGTTGCTCTTAAGCCACCATTTGGAAAAGAGGAGGCATCCGGTTCACCTTTGATCAGCTCTTTTCCGGAAAAGTCCATAATTGTCTTCCCATCTTTGCTGTAGGTTAAAAAGGAGTCATGCTTCTCTGCTGTTTCCCCAGTCAAAGGTGAAAACCAATGGGTATAGTGCGTAGCACCTTTTGAGATTGCCCATTCCTTCATTCCTTTGGCAACATCGTCTGCAATCTGAGGATCCAGTTCTTTTCCTTCTTTGATTGTCTTGATCAGTTTTTCAAAGACATCGGAAGGAAGATACTTCTTCATCGTCTCTTCATTGAATACGTCCATCCCATATTGTGAAGTAACGTCAAAGTTCTTGCCGCTCATGGCTGTTCCTCCTAAAAACATGATAAATGTTATCCCTTTTTCCCTCTACTGTAAAGAGAAAAACGATTACATACAAAAAGAGGCCTTTCAAGCCTCTTATTTTTTAAAGTTGCTTCAACAAATCGACGATATCCTTCTTCTCATCATGGAGAAGGAAGGATTCCTTTCCGATTCGTGAAGTGTTCTTTCTCACCGTCGAATTGCCTACGACAGAGACATATCCTTCTCCGCCATGGTCAAGATATCCAACGCATTCACGGATTTCAGGAACTTTATCATATCCGACAAGTTCGCTTTCCTCCAAGGCTGAAACATTGTAACTATCATAATTCGTATTTGTAAAGAGAGATGTCACGATTTCTTCCTGAGAAGAAGAGACACATAGAGAGACAGTTGCATTGACATTAACGGCTTCTTCTAAAGAGGATGCCACATAGATTTTATATCCGTTCTCTTCATAGATGCTGTTCTGAATGCTTTTCAGTTTATCGACACTCTCACTGCTTACAGCTGAAGCGGTCTTTCCATCCGTATATTCCTGATAGAAAAGAACAGCATCATAATAGTCATCCGGTATGACAGAACCACAGTTCTTAACAGTGATAAGGGTGAAAGGAGAGGATGCATTGTTCTTCAATGTGACTTTCTTTCTTTCGCCATTGGAATCAGGAAGAGTGTAAATCGAGGTTAGAACCGTGCTTTCATCCGCTAAGGAATAGCAGTCCGGTTTATCGGTCTTCTCATCTCCATAATAAGGATAGATAAGATAATCGCCAGCAGAGACTTTGGAAAAATCGATGAAGAATTTGTTGCTGGAAAACGCAGTTCGATTGCTTAGTGCCGTCACTGTGTCATTGGTAAGATCATAAAGAGAAAAGTCAGTAGTCGTCGTATCCGAAGAGAAAGTCTTGCTCTTTAAGGTAGAGGGTGTGATCTTATATTCCGAAAGGAAGAACTTTGTTCCTACAAAGGCGTAATCATTGATCTTCTTCTTGTTCTTCTGACCAAAAGTGGAATAGACTGCCTTGCTGTCATTGATGCTCTTTCCAGTCAGAGTGAGATAACTATTGGCGTTTTCACCGTTCCCATTTCCCTGAACAATGCGAAGAGCGACACAATAGACAGAAAATGCAAGACACGAAAGTGAAAGAAGGAGAGTGAAAAGACGTAAGAAGGAGAATTTCTTCTCTTTCTTCGGTTCATTAGCCGCCGTAGCATCGCTTGCGGCAATAGACACCTCTGTACTAGAAGGAGCAGTGATCTCGTCCTGTCCTTTTTTCTTCTTTCCAAACAACATAAGTCAACCTCTTATTAGAAAAGCATATCCTTATAGCAACGAGGATAAGGAAGAGTATCACGGATATTGGTCATGCCAGTGACTAACATGACTAGTCTTTCAAATCCAAGACCGAATCCGGAATGAGGAATGGATCCGCTTCTTCTCAAATCAAGATACCATTCATAGGCCGGGATATTCATGTTGAGTTCATTCATGCGGTCAAGAAGCTTCTTGTAGTCGCTTTCTCTTTCACTGCCACCGCAAAGTTCACCAATGAACGGAACAAGAAGGTCAACAGCGCCGACAGTCTTGCCATCTTCATTCTGCTTCATATAGAAGGCTTTGATATCCTTTGGATAATCAGTGAGGAAGATAGGTCCTTTGAAGACCTTCTCAGTCAGATAGCGTTCATGTTCACTTCCGAGATCGAGTCCGAACTGGATATCGCTCACTTCAAACTTAACACCATCTTTGACAGCTTTCTGAAGGATTTCAATCGCCTCTGTATATTTGACTCTCGTAAACGGAGTATTGATGAACTCATCCAATCTTGCCTTAAGATCCTTATCGACAAAATTGTAGAAGAACTCCATATCCTGAGCGCAGTCCTGAATTGTGTTCTTGACGACATACTTAAGGAACTCTTCCTCGATATCGCAGAGGTCGCTCAAATGAGCCCAGGCGATTTCCGGTTCAATCATCCAGAATTCGGCGGCATGTCTTACGGTGTTGGACTTCTCAGCGCGGAATGTCGGACCAAAGGTATAGACTTTGCCATACGTCAAAGCGAAAGGCTCAACATGAAGCTGACCAGAGACGGTGAGATGGACATTGTCCTTGTTAAAATATTCTTCCGGATGCTTGGCATCAGCATAGACATTGAATGTCTGTCCTTCTCCTTCACAGTCATTGGCAGTGAGGATTGGAGTGTGAATCCAATAATATCCATGAGAATGGAAATACTGATGGATGTAATAGGATAAGGTGCTTCTGACACGGAAGACCGCATTGAATGTGTTGGTCTTCATTCTCCACTGAGGATAATTTCTCAGGTATTCGAAAGAAGTCTTCTTCTTCTGAAGAGGATAGCTTTCATCGACCGGTCCAACTAATTCGACCTTATCGGTATCGACTTCAAACGGCTGCTTGTTCTCAGGCGTGTATTTGAAGATGCCAGTCGCCTTGACTGTGCTTCCTAATTTTGCCTGAAGCGCCATTTCATCCGTTGCCTTATAGACAATCTGGATGTTTTTGAAGCAAGAGCCATCATTGATGGACAAAAAACCGATGTCACCGAAGGTGCGATTGGTGCGGACAAAGCCACCGACTGTGACTGTCGTTCCATCAAGATCCTTCAGTTGGCCGCTTTCAGCCATTTCATAAAATCTTTTGACCGAATACTGTTCATTCAATTCCATAAGAATATTCTCCTTTTCATTTTCCTTCATCTTCCAGATTTCTGTTCGGTTCACTAGAGAAATCCATCGATGCAAATCTTCCCTGCTCAATCATATGATGCGCGACTTTGGCAATCATGGCAGCATTGTCTGTCGTGCACCAAAGAGGCGGTATCATCACTTCTATGCCAGTATTGGCAAAACGCTTTGTCACTTCCTCACGAAGATAGGAATTTGCGCTCACACCACCGCCGACAACGACCTGTTTGACATGATAGTCCTGACTTGCCTTATAGAGCTTGTCTAAAAGTTGATTGACGAAATTGACTTCCGTAGAGCGCGCATATCTCTTGATCACTTCCTCAGGAAGCTTTCCGTTCTCATCCTTCTCTTCTTTTTCAATCATTCTGACAAGATGAGACTTCAGTCCAGAATAAGATAGATTGTATCCATCAACCTTCGGTTTCGGAAGAGCAAATGTCTCAATGGAAGGATCATGGCTGACCTTATCGATCATGACTCCTCCCGGATAAGGAAGTCCTAATGATCTTGCCACTTTGTCAAAGGCTTCTCCGATTGCATCATCCTCTGTTTCACCGATGATTTCAAAATGAAGCGGAGAAGGAAGATAGACGATTTCTGAATTGCCGCCGGATGCGATCAAAGCAATGAGCGGATAATGGAAGTCGGTCACATATTCATTGGCATAGATATGACCAGCTAAATGATGAACGGAAAGAAGAGGAACATTGAGATACTGAGCGATGGTCTTCGCTGCCATGACTCCGATCTGGAGAGCACCAGGAAGGCCAGGACCACCTGTCACAGCGACATGGGTGATCGTATTATAGTCAAAGCCCTTTAAGGAAAGAGCATAACTTAACACCTTTGTGATATTCTTCAAATGAAGTCTACTGGCAAGTTCGGGATAGACACCACCGAATCTCTGATGATCGGCAATCTGAGTATTGACTGTGTTGACCATCAGTTCCTTTCCGTTCTTGAGAATGGCGATAGCTGTCTCATCGCAGCTTGATTCAATCGCCAAGATAATTTCATCTTTCATGGAACAAGTTCCTTTCTATAGCATAGAGCATCCTCAACAGGAGAAAGATAGTAACCTTTTCTTCTCCGATAGAGGGCAAAGCCATTCTTTTCGTAAAGTGAGATCGCTCTTGTATTGCTCTCTCTCACTTCCAAGAATATCGTCTTTGTCCGATGCTCACGTCTTAATATTTCAAATGCATCCTGTAGGAGTCTTTTGCTGTATCCTTTTCCTTCCTCATCCTTAAGTATGGCAAGATAATCAATTTCCGCCTCTTCAAGAGATAAGGAGATAGCAAGAAAGGCAATCGGCCTTTTCTCAGACAACAGGAGAAGAAGCAATTTGTCTTTCTCGTCTTTATAGCTATCGAGATCCTCTTTTTTCAATCCACTGATTCGATCATAGGGAAGAAGAGAGGTATCAAAGGAAGGAGGGGCAATCACACTCTCAATCATATCTTCAGAAGATATTCAGGAAGATAATCCTCTTCCATCGAAGAGTAATTCTTGAATTTGTCCTTTTCTTTGATCATCAGGTCAAGGACATCGATTTCGATAACGTCTCTTCCCTTCAATTCCTCTTTGGCAAGAGTATCACGACTTTCAATGACGATCTTATCCGCATTGATACTAGGAATGTCTTCCTTGTCGATACGAACAAAGGAAGTATCGTTATCTACTTTCGTTCCGTAATAGAGATTTCCGTTGCGGTCAGATAAAGCAGCATGAGAAGCGAGGGTCATAAAGAGGTCAAGTGTCGGTATTCCATATAACTCGATATTCGGATTGAAGGCATAGACAGTTCTAGGAATCGTAAGACCTAATCGAATTCCGGTATTGCTTCCTGGTCCTAAAAGGAGGTAGAAGCTATCGACATCCTTCAATGTGACAGAAGCCTCATCAAAGAGCTTCCGCATTCCTAAATGAAGGCTTTCTAGGGCTTTCTTCGGATCAGGGAGATCAACTCGATAACTCTCTTCTCCATAAAGGAGGCCAATCTGGAGTGCTTTTGTAGCACTATTGATGAATAATGATATCTTTTTATTCTCTTTCATCTTGAATCACAATCTTTCTTTTTTCCTCATCCAAATATGTCAAGGAGACGCGGATGACTGGATGATAGTTAAGCAAAGTCTTATTTCCGAAGTCTGGCCATTCGACATAGGTGATGACATCTTTTTCGCCTAAGACATCATCTAAGCCGATGTCTTTTCTTTCCTCATCGGAATCTTCCAAGCGATAGCAGTCGACATGATAGAGCGTATATTTCTCACCCTGATAGACTTTCACAAGATTGAAGGTCGGTGAATTGATGATTCTCTTTACACCAAGAGCCTTGCCGATACCTTGGCAGAATGCAGTCTTGCCGGCTCCTAAAGGGCCAGTTGCCAAGATGACTTCTCCACCATGGAATGTATCTACGAGATTTTTTGCGACTTTTTGTGTCTCTTCTTTGCTTTCAGTGATGAATTCCTGAATTTTCATAGGTTATTCCTGTTCGGAGGAAATGATGTTTTCCAAATTGTCGACAAAGGCGAAGATCTTGTCATTGGCGCTCTTATAGGATTCGACGCTTGCCGGGACCTGTCTATTCTTGACAGGGACATTCATAATGTCATCCGAGAGGTTGACACCGATTCTTGTTCCGAAGGAATTAACGGAGATGAACAAAGACTGAACAACCTGGTTCGGAACGATGTCATTGAGTAAGGAAACGGATTTCTCAGAGAAGAATTTGGCCGAATGGCTTGGATTAGCAACGTAGCAGATGATGTTCGGTCTCAATCCCGGAACCTTCAAGGCCTTAAATCCAGTGAGGTAATCGGGAAGATTGGTGAATTCTCTGTCTCCCATGAAGTAGAGAATGAAGCTTTCATCTGATGTGACTTTGAGGTCATAGGCATAGAATCTTCCGAAAAGTCCATAACGGTTGGTCTTTCCTTCGTTGTTCTTCTTTCCCTTCTCGATGTCTTTTGCCTTCTTTTCAGCATTCTTGGTGTTGTTTGCTTCATCAGCCAAATCGATATCGACAAGAGTCATATCCTTGTCTTTGAGTTCAGTGGTACCGATAAAGGTATCATCCAAATCCGGTTCGATATAAGGAGTACCATCCAAGTTGATGAAGTCCTTAGGAAGTTCATTTGCCTTTGTAAGGCTGACAGGAGGAACGATAGCAGCCATCTCAGAGATGATGAGCTTATGTCCTTTTCTAGTTCCTTCTAGGACAGCACGTGAATCGATAGAGGAGATTGTACGATAGCAGTGAGCCTGGATGAAGGCAGTTTCATCGACTTTTCCATCCGGGCAAAGGACAGGATTCTCAACATCCATCTTATAGAGAAGATATCCGGAAAGGGTATCCTCATATTCACCTAGGTATGCATGTATCTGTTTGGCATCCTTCTTGGCAAAGTGGCTCGTGAGAATAAAGGAGCCGATGATCAAAGCGGCGGAGACGCCTAAGACAGTATAGGTAAGCCATGCCATTGTAGAATTCTTGTTGAGGAAGAAAACGAGTATGACTGCGACAAAGGCGATAAGCATGACGACGATGGCGACCATATTGAAGACTTTGGATTTCTTCAATTTGGCAAGATAGCCTTTTCTGACATTCTCAATCTCATCATCGATGTTGGAAAAGCCATTATAGAAAAAGTTGACCGGTTTGAAATAGGCGTCTTCCGTGACTGCGTTATGAAGATTGATTTCGCCATCGAGCTCATCTGCCCTCATAGATGCTTTGACCTGAGGTTTTTCAGCACTGTCTGAAGAAGCGGATTCTTCGACATTATTCGGATTTTCCAAATCAGCGACTTCCTCATCGATGGTCTCAGAGGTAGGATTCTTCACTTCATTGTCTGTATCGTTATTGATATCGTTAGCATTTTCTTCTTTTTTGATTTCATCATTTTCCATGAACATAAGTAGTAGCCTCACTTTCTAGAATAATCGCATATGTAAATTATAACAAATCTTTATATATAAATATATCGGGAGAAGAAAAAAGGCTCAACTTTGTGAGCCTATAACGCTTAATAAAGATTGGAAGCGACAATCATCCCGTAGTAG
>CAVALL010000008.1:0-5478 GCA_963589675.1 Alistipes onderdonkii
TCCGCGAAATCCGGCTTTTATTCTTGGCTTTTCGGACCCGATTGACGCTTACGATTAAGGACTTAAATAAACATATTAAAATATATATTGTTCATAAATACATAATGAGCTTATATAAAACCGTTTTATGAAACTTATTCAGTCATAAAAGCGATTACATATGTGATATGTACCATTCTGATTATCACATCATTTTACTTAGATGTACCTGCTTTTTATTAGTAGTTGATTATTGGAATGTGTATTTTACCGAGTTGATTTCTTGAATGTTATCTTCAATGAAAATGCTCCAAACCTTTATCGAGTCATCACCGACATTAGGAACTTTTCGCTTTAATATGATAGTTGCCTCACAATCTTTGTAATCAATCTTTTCAACGCTTACTTTAAATGATCCTGATGGTTCTTGAAGATTTATCACGATAAGCATTTTCTTATCAAAGAATTCTGATGAATAACTTTCCATTTTTTCAATGACATTTGTCTCTGCGTTTGAAAAACGAGAGGAATCCTTATAGTCGGTGCGTTCTTTTTGAGAGGTAATTAGAGTTATATCGTCGGCCTGAACATTTACATTTGTGTTGGTTAAATATGTGACCTCATAAGTCTTAGCAGAACATGAAGTGAAGAAAATAGCAAATGTCATTGACAAAAGTGAAAATAATTTTGTTGTAAATTTCATGATTTCCTCCTGTTACCATTTGATAAAATTCACTGAAAGCCTTAAAAAATCAGACGATATAAGACATGTACCTAATCTCGTTTCAGACACCTCCTTTCTTGATCTTGTTGTTTGGATGTTTTCAATTTGCTTCTGTTAGAAATTTGTAAGTGTAGTGATGACCTTTTCTTGATTATAGCACATTGTTTTCATTGAATGGTAAAAAAACATAAGCATTTGATGTTAAAGTCAAATGTTTTAATGCGATTATGTCGCATTTTTGAATCGTTTTAAAATATTAACTTACCTTGGTTTGAGAAATAACTATTAGATCAAAGGTGTCAATCTAATCTGACTTTTTAGTTTTGCTCAGTTATTTCAACAAAATATGGAGCGTATTGAGGGGATTGCCGTTCCAGTCTAGCTTTTTCATAGCATGCGGCACTGATACAAGCGCTTTTGACGTGGAAATTCTGACTTGATGTTCTTTTTGAACCATGCTTGTCATAAACTGCATAACCGTATTTCATTTTGAAACCCTCCTTTTTGATTTGATTCAAGCAGTGAAATAAACTTTTTATTGGAATACAAGTATAGGAATGACTATTTATCTCGATTGTCTTTTATCTAAATCCATTTTAGCATATTCAAAGCGTAATAGTTCTCTCTGAGTAATTATTATGATTTCTTTCTCGTTATTTCTATTCATCCTTCTAAGTGGTAGAATTTTAAAAGCGAAGTCTGTTATCCTTATTGCAATCGGAGGTGGAATATGGTCGACAAAGAATACATCAAAATCAATCTCGTGACGGGTAAAACATTCTCTTACCTTGAATACCACACCGATAGTATCATCAAGACCAATAATCCGGATGTATATTACACTCCTTATTCCTTTGTCAGAAAGATCGAGATCGACAATCAGACAGATAATGATTATCAGGATCTGATCGTCCATCTGGAATTCTCAAATGATATCTTCACAAGTGAAGACATCCATATTGGATTCGCACCGAAGAGAAACAAATATCTCATCAAGATTGATCCAAAGATCAAAGTGGATGAGAATCGATTGTATAGTCTTAACGGTATCTCATCCTGTACGATATTCATCTCGCTTCGTGATCCAAATGATAGCGAAAAAGAATTGTGCTCAAACAATAAGTCCGTCAAGATTCTTCCTCTTTATCAGGCTACGAATGACATCTACTCAGCCCCATTATTATTCTCCAAATACTGTGTCACCGATTTCAAAGAGATCATCGAGATACAGCATGCCGCTAATCTGGAAAAGGCAAAGCTGAATGGAACCGATACTGATTGCATTATCGGATATCAGAATACGGACAATAAAGAGGTCATTAAGGAACTGACCGCAATTTATCGTGCCATACATAACAGTGGAAACATCACCTATTCCAATCCTCCGAATTCCAGTGAACTGGTTCAGAACATTCGTATGCCGAATGTGGTATTGAAAACGAAGTTAGGAACCTGTCTAGATTTAGCCTTACTATTCTGTTCTGCTCTTCTTCAGGTTGGATATCATCCACTTCTTATCATCATCAAAGGGCATGCCTTTGCAGGCTGCTTTCTTCATGAATATGATTGCTTTAACGGATATTATGAGAGTAATCCAAACACAGTATTCACCGATAGTGTCAGTGAGGATAAGAGAATCATTCTCTTTGAATGCACAACAGCTACAAATAGTTCTACTGTTCCTTTCAGTGAAGCGATGAAGATTGCAACAGAGAATCTTAGATCGTATCGAGGATTCTTCATCGCCATTGATGTCTATATGGCACAGCAGTCCTTCTTCAAACCGGTTCCTATTGAGAATGGAGATGGAAAGATTGATTTCACAATCCCTGTTTCTCCTTTGAGAAAGGAAGAGATCGAGGAGATCAACGAATACCAGGGAACACCGATTTCAGAATCTGAGACATTGGACCGCTTCTCCACATGGGAGAAGAAACTTTTGGATCTGACAAGTGCAAACAAGCTTGTCAATTTCCGCTTTGCCAAGAATGGTTCCAATCATGCTGTGATCATTCCTCCTAATGGTAGAGGAAAGGATGTCTTTGACTTCTTAAAAGAGAAAGACGGACAGTTCACACTGACTAGCTTCAACGTATTGCTTATGAATAGCAATGGTAAATATGAGAAAGTAGAAGATTCTGCAATCATCACCATTGCAACCGAGCAGATGAAGAAAGGAAATCTAGTCACTGGCTCGGATATCAAGACCATGAAATCCTTGATCAAGAAGGATAGTGAATCAAGAGAAGAGACGGGTTCTCCTACTCTTTATCTTTCTATCGGTCTCTTATCCGGATATGACAACAATGGAAAGTCTGTCAAAGTGATCAAGGCTCCTTTCCTCCTTTTGCCTGTCAAAGTGAGTAAGAACCGTTACGGAGATGACTATACGGTAACCTATGACATTGAAGAGATGATGGTGAACAAGACCTTCTTCGAATACTACAAACTGAAAAAGGGAACGGACTATGATAGTCTCTACCATGTCTCATCCCATAATCGATTTGAGGATATCGTAGCAACACTGAAGAAAAATCATACCGGAGACATCGAACTGGATGAGAATGTCTGCTTCATGGCTAACTTCCTATTCACCCATATGGTGATGTGGCAGGATATTGTTGATAGACAGGATGTACTAAGAGAGAATGTCATCATCCAATCACTACTAGATAACAAGTCTTATCTTTCTGATGAGAAAGTAGAGACAAAGAATGTGGATGAACTTGATACGATGCAGGACTTTGCAGCACCACTACCCTATGACTCCACACAGCTAAGAGCAATACGGGAATGCGCAAAAGGAAATTCATTTATACTCGATGGCCCTCCTGGAACCGGTAAGAGTCAGACCATTGTCAATATGATCGTCAATGCCTTCTATCATGGAAAGACGGTTCTCTTTGTCGCTGAGAAACAGGCCGCTCTTGAAGTTGTCCGTCAGCGTCTATCCAACCTTGGACTAGATAAGTTTGCACTACAGCTCTATTCCTCAAAGACAAATAAGCAGGCCTTCTTCAAACAGTTATCCAAAGTCATGGAATACGGAAAGAAGAGCAGTGACGAAGACTTTGTCTCTGTCTGTTCTGACATTGAAAAGAAGAAGAGAATCATAAATGATGAACTAAAAAGACTTCACTCCCATAAGAAACGCTTCTATTCCCTTTACGATGCGATAACAAGAGAATTGGCGACGGATGATATCAAAAACGATTTTGATATGTCTCAAGAGTTTTTAGATGACTACAGTGCTGAGAAAGACGATAATATCAGAAATATCATCCATCACATTGAGAAAGTGGAATCGGAGTTTGATGGAGAAGAATGCGAAACCTATCTTCCAGTCATCTCCTTTACAAAGTATACATACCAGGATCAGGAAAAGACAGTCTCTTATTTCTTGAAACTGAAAGATAGTCTCTCCAATTTTAAGGAAAACTATGATGCTTTCTCCATGGAAGCAAAGTTATCTGATATCTCTTTGACAATCAAGAATATCGACTTTGTCTTATCCATTCTTGACTCACTTTTGAACAAGAAGACGAATGTCGATATCTTCTCTCATCCGGATTTGGAAGCCTATTTCAAACTGCTTGATGATGTTTTAGCAAAGTTCTCAAGACTCTATCAGATGGAAAGAGAACTTGAGAAAGAATACAAGGTAAGTTCTATTTCACAGGTTGACGGAAAAGCAGTAAGAGATGCCCTGAGTAAAGGAACCAATATCTTCAATCGTTCTAAGGCAAAGAAAGAAGCACTTCGTTTGCTTTCTCCGATGCTTTTAAGTGATGTGAGTGAAAATGATGACATCATCAGAATAAGCAAGATAGCAGATGACTACAACGCATTAGTGAAAGACATCAGAAAGGAAGAAGATAACTATAAAGCTTTCTTTAACAAAGATATCCTTTCTGATGTGAAAGGATATCCAGAATATCGTAACCTTTTTGACAATACTCTTGTCTTATATCATCTTATCGTAAGTGGAGATTACACAATCTTTGAAAAGATCTATCAATCCATCAAAGGAATCTCTTCATTTGCTATACAGAAGTGCAAGGATTCTTTCCTTGCTTTAAAACAGCAATATGAATCCTATGTTTCACTCCTTCATGAGATTGAAGTAACCTATCCTCTTGATTTCACTATAGTAGAGAATGATGAATTCTTCTCCACTATGAGTAAGATAACTGATTTATTCATCAATGAAGAGAACCATTATAAGATAAATCAGTATACGAAACTATTATCGGATTATGGGAAACTGAATGAATTAGGATTATCTGATTTTGTTTCTCTTATCATGAAGAATGAAATCCCGTTAGGAGAATTAGAGAGAACCTATGAGCATACACTCTCTCATGCCTTTGTCGTAAACGGATTTGTCATGGATGATGAGAACAATGACTTTGATGCCTCAACTTATGAGGAAGTGATCAAAGAGTATCAGGACCTCATCCGGAAATACAATTCACTATGTGTAGGAGAGACGATAGAGAAGATCACCGAACACTTTGAAGATCCGGATCTAAAGAGAAGCAGTACCACTCCAATCGGATCATTGAGAAAGTTATGTATGAGTTCCGGAAAAGGAATCTCCATCCGTAACACATTGAGCAAATACGAGAATCTGATCCGTATGTATTTTCCGTGCTTCTTGATGTCTCCATTAGCAGCAGCTCAGTATTTGGATGTCAATTCCAAGAAGTTTGATATTGTCATCTTTGATGAAGCCTCTCAGATACCGACATCGGAAGCAATCGGTCCTATTGCCC
>CAVALL010000008.1:5506-37873 GCA_963589675.1 Alistipes onderdonkii
CCTCAGCAGATGCCACCTTCTGATTATTTTACAGTCACATCCAGTCTAGAGGATGAATCCTTAGATGGTGAGGAAGTCATGTTGTCGGATGCGGAATCTCTTCTTGATGACTGCATCGCCATCGATATGCCTCGTATCAGGCTCTCCTTCCACTATCGTTCTAAGCATGAGTCTTTGATTCAGTTCTCTAATCGTAACTTCTATGGTGGTGACCTATTCACTTTCCCATCTACGGATAGTCTGACTTCTCATGTCTCCTTCCTCCATGTCGATAGTGTGACAAAGAAGAAAGGAAGTGATATCTCTTTGGAAGAAATCAATGCCATATTAGGAATACTGAAACAATTATTGGATAATCCAAAGACCAAGAACAAATCCATCGGTATCATTGTCTTTAACTCTCTCCAACAAGAAAAACTAGAAGAGGAAGTAGATCAGTTCCTCAATAAGAATCAGGAATATCTTTCCCTTACCCATTGGACAGAAGAAGTCAGTGACAAGAGACTCTTTGTCAAGAATCTTGAGAATGTACAAGGTGATGAAAGAGATATCATCATTATGTCCATTGGATTTGGAAAAGGAAAAGACGGAAAGGCATTGATCAATGGACCATTAGCCTTAGCAAAAGGAGAGAGAAGACTCAATGTCGCTGCTAGTAGAAGTGTGGAGCAGATGATTGTCGTATCAACAATCTATGCTAGTGACATCGATGAGACAGGAAAGAAGAATCAAGGCGCCAAGAACTTGAAAGACTTCTTGCGCTTTGCTGAGAATTCTGAGAAGTTTGCTTTGGAAGAGAATGGAGATTTCTCTAATAAGGATTTAGCCTACTTCATCGCTAGAGAATTGAAGAACAAAGGATATGAGTGTGATGTTGCAGTCGGTACAAGTGAATTCAAGGTGGACTTAGCTGTCAGAAAGAAAGACAAGAGAGAATACATATTAGGAATCCTATTAGATGAGAAACCATTGAATGGGAATATATCCTGCAGAGATCGTTTCTTCGTCGAGCCGATCATTTTGAAGAATCTCAAATGGAAAGTCTTACGAATCTACACAGTGTTATTCTTACGCTATAAGTCTAAGACCATCAAACAGATCATTGAGATGATTGAGAAAGTTGAGAAGGAGACGGTTGAGGAATCCACTCTCTATGTTCCTCCAGTAATGAGTGAGCATCATATCTCAGCAAAAGACTTTTCTGTCATCCCCTATGAGAAACTCAAGTATGAAAAAAAACAGAACTATTCTGATGTTGTCTTAGAAAGAGGAAGATATTATAAGGAGATGTTAGACTATCTATCAAAACTCCTTGAAGCAGAATATCCGATTTCAAAGGATATGATTCTGGAAAAGACAAAGAATCAGTTTGGCATCTCTAGACTGACACAGAAAAATGCCTATGTCATATTGAGTCATATCCAAATGCTTTCACCGAAGAAGACAACTGACTTTGAGGATGCTGTATTCTATTGGCCGAAGGATAAAGAGTGTACTGTTCTTCATTTTAGAAGTTCTGATAGAGACATCAAGGATATCTCAAAAGAAGAGATACTATGTCTGATGAATGCAATCATCCGCATCTATAAGGACGTCGATAAAGATGAACTCATCCGAGTCGTAGCAGAACAGATGAATTTGACAACTATCACTTCCAAAGTGAGACGAAAATTAGAGTACGTCCTATATGAAGCAAAGAAGAATTCACTATTGGAAGATGGATATCATGATGATGTCCATTGATGATAAACACATCATTCAAAGATGACTTTGTTATCATCCACATTCCATTCGGAATCGAAATGATTGATTTCCTTTCCGGATAGGATGTGGATTTTTGCTTTGCTTGAATACCAGACGATGGATGGACCGACTTCCTTGATTGTGCTAGATAGATATAGATCAGCTAAAGATGGACAAAGTGAGAAACACTCCTCTCCGATGGAGATGACACCTTCCGGTATCCTTGCTTCCTTCAATTTCAGACAGCCTGAGAATGCTTTCTTTCCGATTGTTTTCAAAGTCGTAGGTAGATTGATAGATTCTAACTGAGTGCAGTTTTTGAATGCGGAAGCAGGGATATCTTCAATCCCCTCTTCTAATGTCAGGGATTTGATCTGTTTGTTTCCGATAAATGCAGAATCTTTCAGTAAGACCTTGTATTCTTGGTCGTTGATCTGAATTTTGCTTTTCACTACCATATCCTCTATAGAGGAATCGATAGCGATTAGATAGACATAATCGGATTCAATCTTATAGAGATAACCATCCTCTTTGTATTCGTCTGTTTTTCCGTTCTCTTCTTTTACTTCTTTGATGATAGGAGTTTCAATCTTATCCTCTTCTTTTGGTTTATCACCATAGTAGGGAGAATAATCGATTGAGATAGGTGGAAACTCTACATCATAGGCAATGTTAGTTTCTGGATAAACATATTCATTGGAAGATAATTGGCTTCTACCTTGTGGAGAGGAATAATGAGCTTGTACAGTATAGGAGATTTCGTCTGTTTCATTCGTTCTTTTAAAGAGGGAACGGATATAGGAGCATTCAATGTAATGATATCTTTCATAGGGAATATTGGTTGACTCTATGATAGAGAGTGGAGTCTTTGCCTTTTCTTTCGTTTCATTGAACAGTCTTTCATATTCTTTGAATAAAGACTGATTCTTTATCTTTTTGGTATATGCATTCTTTAGCATCGTCTTTGACTTCTCAAAGTAGACATCAGAATCGAAATGATAGATATCATTCCTTTTCTTTACATGATAGTTTTCTCTGAATTTATGAACATAGGAAGTATCAATAGAAGGAAACTTCTCATTCAGTTCCCTTAGCTTTTTGACTGTTATGGAAGTCATGAAGACGGTCTGTTTTTCTCTTTCCTTCTTTTTCTTGTTCATATAGATGAAAAGAAGAACACAGAGTACAATGACTACGATGACTGAAATAATGATGATAGCTATCATGAATGTATATGCCTCAGAGATAGTATAGCATTTATATCGAATGAAAAAGGAAACGGATGAAAAGAAGTTTCATCCTAACCATTGCTTGCTATGTTAGAATAGTTTTCAAGAAGAATGAGGATAGAATATGAAAAGTGATAAGAAGATTGGAGTCAAAACAGTAAAAGGCGGAATCATAGAGATATTGACTTCATTAGCGGTCATGATCGGTGCTTTAGCGATTGCTATCTATGATAATTCTGTCTCTTCTACTACTCGCTTTCAGAGTAGATTTGTAGGATACCTCGTTATATTCGTTGTTGCTTTCCTATGCTTTGTCGATGGTATTGTCACAATCCCACTAGCTATCCAACGAAAGAAAAAGAATAAGAACAAAGAAACACAAAACATAGAATCAGACACAAAAGAAGATGATACAGATTCAAAGAAGGAATGATATTAGAAGGAATCGACTTCGACCGTAATAAGAACAAACTCTCACTCTTTTCAAATGTATCTAGCAATGAATTATAACGGCTTTCTAAATAACTTTTCGCTAAATAAGATCTGATTTAAGACATCTCGTTTGGAAAAGTGCAAAAATCAATTGTAATACTTCTAAGAAACAATTATCTGTGGAGGATGATTATTATGTTCTTTAGAAAGAGTGAAAAAAATATTGGATGATCATTATACGAATCAAGATGACAATATCTTGATTATCACTGGTGCTAGACAGATGGGGAAAAACTTCATCATCCGTGAAACAGCTAAAAAAAGGTTTCAGCATTACATCGAAATCAATCTTCAGGATGATTTTGATGGCCGTAAGATCTTTTCTCAGATAAAGAGTGTTCGTGACTTCTATTTTGCTCTAACGTCGCTGTATGGAAAACAGTTGAACGATGTGAATGATACCATCATTTTCTTAGATGAAATTCAGGTTTATCCGAATCTTATATCGATGCTGAAGCCATTGAAGGCTGATAACAGATATCGATATATCGCAAGTGGATCTCTTCTTGGTATAACCTTAAAGCATCAGTTTATTCCGATGGGAAGCATACAGGAAGTGAAGATGTATCCTATGGATTTTGAGGAATTCCTTTTGGCTAGCAATGTCAGCAAGGATTCGATTGAATATGTAAGAGAATGCTATCAGAAACGAGAAATCGTTTCTGATGCAATTCATAAGATATTCTTGAGAAAATTCAGGGAATATCTCATCTGTGGTGGACTTCCGGCTGCAATAAAGGAATTCTTAAATGATAACATCTATAAAACTCGTGAAATACAGTCTTCCATTTATAACTACTATAAGGATGATGCTGCAAAATATGATGATGAACATAATTTGAAAATCAAAACGATATATGATTTCCTTCCATCTTATATGGAAAACAAAGTAAAGAGAGTCAAATACAATCAGATAGAAGGAAAAAAGGAAAGATTTGAAAAATACCAAGATGAATTCGATTATCTGACTGCATCTGGTATATCCTTAGCTGTCAAAGCAATTTCAAATCCGAAATTTCCTCTTGTCGAGTCTTCTAGCAAGAATCTCATCAAGTAATACTATAACGATGTTGGAATATTGAGCGATATCCTTTATGGCAATAACACCAATGCTATTCTCAATCAGAATACTTGTCTCAATTTAGGAAGCGTATATGAAACAGCGTGTGCTATGGAGTTAGTTTCACATGGTCATGTTTTATATTATTTTGATAGCAAGAAAGTCGGTGAAATTGATTTCCTGATCAATGATTATGATTTATTGAGTGTTCTTCCTATTGAAATCAAATCAGGAAATGATCAAAACTATTTTAGAGCGATACCAAAACTGGTCAAAGAACCCTATCATTTGAAAAAGGGATACATCTTTGGTAATGAAAATATAATCAAGGAAGATGGGAATCTAATCACTTTCCCGATTTATATGATTATGTTTATCTGATGATAAGAATGACTCAGTTAGAATCATTCTAGCAATCAGCAATCAATTATCGAAGTCATCATAATCATCATTGTCCATATATTCTCTATCTGAACAATTGTTTGGATTATCCCAATCATATCTATCATAACGCTTCTTCTGTTTCTTCTTATTGTCACCCTTATTGTTGTTATTTTCCTCAGGAGATGATGAAAAGATATCTCCAAAAGAAATAGAATTATCATAACCACAATACGGACATACCTCAGAAAAGAAACCAATGAATTCTTTTCCACACTTCTTACATTTATTCATTTCAAAGCTCCTTTGATTTATGATTCTTGTGATGCGCCTCTCTAGTGTATACCTAGAGAGACGCATATAACAAGCTGTTCTTTTAAAAACTGGTTTTTCAATAGAAATCAAAAAGCCTCTAAGCTCCATATAAGAAACCTAGAGGCTGATCTTTCCATGGTGGGCGTAACAGGAATCGAACCTGCATGCCATTGGCACAAGATCCTAAGTCTTGCGTGTCTACCAATTCCACCATACGCCCATGTATGAGTTATGCCGTGTTTAAAAAATGATTGAGTATTTTTAAAGAAACCATTTTTTGCAAGGCTTATACATTATACAAAAAAGGAAGCCTTATTTCAGTAAAAGTTTTCACTTCTTGTTCAAAAATATGGATTTATCTATGCACTGTTAAAAATAATTGTTGATTGAATGACTTCGGTATATTGAGAAAACAGAAGTGTTCGATTAAAATAGATAGACTTTATCATATCGACAAGCCTCTTATCCGTTTCTTGATTGCCTGATGTGAAGTATTTTGATTCTGTTCTGCATTAGGATGAATTAGTAGCTACGAAATCCAAAGGGAGGATTTTCTAAAATGGATATTGATCAAAGAGTAGATTACATTCTCACCTATATAAAGACCTTGTCTCGATTCCTTTATCAGCTCAAGGAAGGAGTCATCAAGAAAAGAGAACTGAAGGCAATCCATATCGAATGTCTTTTCTATCTGAAGTACAAAGGACCACTATCACCAACGGAACTTATCTCCTATACATTAGAAGATAAAGCAGCCGTTTCAAAAGCATTGAAGATTCTAGAACAAAAAGAGTATATCACCTATGAAGATACAACAAAATACAAAAGGAAGATATCATTGACAGTCAGCGGTGAACTCTTAGCAAAAGATATACAGAAAGAAATCTATCCTGCCTTACAGAAAGCAAGAGAAGGAATACCTAGTGAAGATGCAAAGTGCTTCATGTTCACTATGATGAAAATCTGTGACAACTTAAACGACTATCTGAAGAAGAATGAAAAGTAAGGAAAAAGCATCTAGATATTCATTCCTATAAATGAGTCTAGATGCTTTTCTCTTTATACTGAATTATGGTCTATCTGGTCGATCTCCACCATTTCCACCAGGCTGATGATCACCACCTGGTCTATCATTGTTATTGGAACCGCCATAAGTGGTAAGACCTAATTGAACAGTGACACTAGCGATATCTTCATCAGCATCCGAAGTCTTACTACCTGTATAGATGCTATTTGTGTAAGTGATATCTCCAGAAGTCGGGGATATCACACGGAGTGTGCTGTTGTATTTCATATTCCTGCTTCCAAGTATGACATTGAGCTTGGAATAGGACTTTGGAAGAATAGCAGAGTATTCATAATCATCGATGAGGAAGGATAGGATTGCATTCTTCTCATAACTTCCTAAGTTCAAGGATGCAACATTCATCGCATCCGTAGAAGGAGTCTCGATCATTCCCTGTTCAGAGAAAGCAAAGATTGTCCCATCTGTATAGGTGAAGGTTCCATCGTAATCAAGTGAACCATCTCCACCGCTAGTCGGACCAAAGACAAAGAGATTACCACCATCCATTGTGATATCACCATTGGAATCAATTCCATCCCCTTCCGCATTGACATAGACCGTGGCGTCGGTATGGAAGTTCATGGAGACACTCTCTAACGTGTCACTGGTTGCATTGATTCCATCATCTGTGCTTTCAATATAGACATATCCGCTATTGAAAGAGATGTTTCCGCCTTGGATACCCTCATAGGAATGATAGATGTGGATAGTAAGATCCTCTGTGTTCTGACTGACACCGATATTGAGAATCTGATCGGAGTTGATAGCCTGATCTAAGGTATAGAAGACAAAGTCACCGGAAAGGATTTCAATCTCGGTATCACTGGCAAGAGAGTCATCTGCCGTATAGAAGTAGTAATCTCCACCATGAATGGAGACTTTGGCTTCACTCTTGAATCCTTTGCATTTCTGAGAGAGGTAATAGCGTGTTTGATATCGAGACATATCATCACCGGATATCTTCTTGTATTCTCCATTCTCTAAGACATACTTGGAATCCTCATAGAGGGAGTTATCCGTATCTAGTGAGGCATCATAGAGGACATAGTCTCCATGTGTGACAACATGAGTCGAAGAAGAGGATACGATAACTTGACCACAGGCATCGATACTGTCACCATAGGTGTCAGAGTTGATGATAGAGGAGGTGATAGTGACACCACCCTCTTTCGAATGGATTGCATCTTTCTTCGAGGTAAGGCTAAGCTTTGCAGAGTTGATTTCAAGACCTGCTTTGCTATTCAAAGCATGGGAATTGGATTCTGTGACAAGAATATGAGCATCATTGATCGTGATTCCCTTGGCGGCCTGAATGCCGACACCGGAATCGATGGTATCATTCGAAAGGCCTTTCGCCGATACATAGATATATCCGCTTCCTTCTATTGCAAACTTTACCTTTTTGACAAGAATACAGGCTTCGCTTGTATTGTTTTCACTGTCTGTGAAGTAGTTCTTTGTCTTTGATAATGCCTTGATGGTAAAAGACTTTGCAGTCTTTACCTCAATAGGAGCATCAGTTAAGGAAGTCAGGGTCACATTGTTGAGCAAAAGTGTGACATCATCACTCGTATCAACGATGATTCTTCCATTGGCATTCTCATTGCTCAATACAAAGGTGCCACCAGTAGAGATGATGTGACTCTCTCCGGTTGCAATCGTAGAGACATCAATCTCCGTAAAGGTTTCAGGAAGAGGCTCTTCGACTTGACTCTCATAGTCGGATTCGATATCAATTGCCTCTTCTTCTACAAAAGCATCAATCGTATCCGTATAGGAAAAAGAACCGGATGAGGAAGACTTGCTCTCTTCACTTGTTGTAGTATCGCTGGTAGATTGACAGGATGCTAATACGACGAGAGCTAATAACGGCAAGAGTTTGTTTTTCTTCATTGTGTTTTCCTCCTTTGGATAGCCTATTCTAGAAGGAAAAGTTTAAATGTGCTTAAAACAATATTATTTTTTGAAAGTGAGTGTGAATGTGACAATGTTCTTGACATCATCTGCGTTGCAGCTGATTGTTCCGTTATTCTCTGTTACGATAGCGTAAGCGATGGATAGACCGATTCCATAACCACTAGAATGATGAGAATGAGACTCATCTACCGTGTAGAATCTCTCAAAACAATGAGACATCTTGGCTTTATCCACTATCTCTGCACTGTTTTGGAAAGTGAGTATGACCCTCTTCTTTTCCTCTTTCAAAGAGAGAGTGACAAAACCGTTGTTGTTGACATACTTGAATGCGTTGTCTAAAAGGATGCCAAAGAGTTTCAAGATCATATTTTCGTTAGCAGTGATTGTGACTCCTTCTTTTGCATCGATTGTGTATTCCACATTCTTTTCAATGGCAAGAGATGAGAAAGAGTCACTTGCCTCAATGAAGTCTGTTCCGACATCAAACTCTTCTTTCTCGAGTTTTCCATTGCTCTCTTCAATCTTGTTGAGAAGGACAAGCTCATTGACTAAAGATCTCATCTTATTGGTCTGTGCCATACTGGAGACAATCCACTTGTTCTCATTCTTCTCTTCCTTTTCCAAGATCTCAAGATTGGCGGTGATGATAGCAAGAGGAGTCTTTAGTTCATGAGAAGCATCAGTTAGGAATCGGCACTGAGACTGATAAAGCTCTTCATAAGGTTTGATGACTTTCTTAGAGAGTAGGAATCCGGATAAGGAGATTAAAAGAAAGGCGGAGGCAGAGACACTGGAAGAGAGGATAAAAGCACTGTTCATCGTCTCCTGTTCACTCATCGAATCCAAGAACACTGCCTTGTTGTCTTTTCTGTAGTAATAGTAATTAGAATAAAATCCGCAGTCACTCTTTCTCGAGAATACTTCTTTTCCAGCTACATTGTAGTCTATAAGACCAGCACCATATCCTTTATCATCCGACATCGTGTAAGTATCACCATCCTTTTCAATGAAAAAATAGCGAGGAAGCATTCTGTCATTTTCTGGTTTCTTGGCTTCATCATTTTCGGCTATCTTATCTACGATGGCTAAGGGTTTGTTGTATGCCATCTTTGCTCTATAATTGAGACGACCAGTCACATTAAAGTAGATAGCAACATTCATGATGACAACAATAGCGAAGAGAACGATGAATGTGATGCCAGCAACAAGAAGGGAAAAGCGGATACGAAGCTTATTGAACATTCGTCTTCTCCAGCCTGTATCCTAAGCCTCTTTCTGATTTGATAGTGAAAGGAGAATGGATCTCTCTCAGCTTCTTTCTTAAATTAGAGATGAAGACCCATAAAGAGGAGACATCCGAATAGGAATCAATACTCCATGCCTCCTTCATCAATGTCTCAGAGGAATGGATATGCTCTGGCCTTCTTAAGAAGATTTCCATCAACTGATATTCCTTGCTCGAGAGAGCGACTTTGTTGTCTTCGTAATTCAAGGTGAATGCGGAAGTATCAAGAATCAATCCCTCGTAGGAGAGATTTGAGACACTCAGTCCATCTTTACGTCTTAATATCGCTTTCAGACGAACCAATAATTCCTTGCTAGCAAAAGGCTTAGAGAGATAATCATCTCCACCTAAATCAAATCCTTTGACTTTGTCATCGACATCGCTTTTTGCAGAGAGGAAGATGACAGGAGTCTTGTCACCCTTCTTTCTGATTGTCTCTAAGACAGTGTATCCATCAACATGAGGCATCATGATATCGAGTAAAAGGCAGTCGAATTTCTCATTCTCTAAGAATGCGAGTGCTTCCTCACCATCATAGGCGCATTCGACAGTATAACGATTCGATACTAGAATCTCTTTCAAAGCCTGAACAAAGCTCTTTTCGTTATCCACTAACAACAATCTCATAAAACACCTCCTATTTAGAGCACAAATTATAAAAATTTAACCTAATACAGACCTAAAGAGGAAAATCACTCCTTTTCGAATTTGGATAGGATCCATTCCGTTTCACCGATTAGGAAATTCTCAATCTTTTTCATCAGAAGCTGATAATCATCCTTCATATCATTTTTGATCCAATCAAGAACGATTCCGATGAGAAGATGCTTATAGCAGTCAGCGACAAACATCAGATCCTCTTCTGGAACATTATGACCAGCTGCCTCTTCCTTGACAACATGATAAGTGAGCTTATAGACAATCGGATCTAATATATTCTCGACATTTCCTCTTGAATTGAACTTATAGGCATTGATGACAAGGGATTTGTAGTTATAGGATACTTCAAAGATATTTCGCATTCCCTCCATCCAAGTGGAAGCATCAAACTTGCCATCCAATGCTTTCTCCATCTCATATTTGAGGCTGTAATCTAAAAGAGCATAGATATCTTCAAAATGGTAATAGAAAGTCATACGGTTGATTCCGCATTCTTCCGTGATATCGGAAATCGTGATCTTCTTGAAAGGCTTCTGAGAGAGCAACTTCATGAAAGCCTGCTCCATCGCCTTTTTGGTCAATTCATTTGCCATAGTTTCCCTCTTTCTGATATGTCTTTGAATATCGAGAACGGAATATAGGAATTAAAATTCCTATAAAATGATTTTAACATTATTTTGCTGTATTTGTCTCTGATTTGCATTGTAAAACAAAAAGGAGAGTTTAATGTCTCTCCTTCGAGTTTAATATGGTCAGATTCTTATCCGTCTGTAAAACGATACTGTACGGATTCACAGAATGAGTGAGATAAACGTCTCCTCCGATTGTAGAATGCGTACCGATAACAGTGTCTCCACCGAATATGGCGGCATTGGAATAGATAGTCACATAATCCTCAACGGTAGGATGTCTCTTTAAGCCTTGCAGATTTCTCCCTTTGCTTAAAGAAAGAGCACCGAGTGTAACACCTTGGTAAAGCTTGACATGATTACCGATGATGGCAGTCTCACCGATGACAATACCGGTACCATGATCGATAAAGAAATAATCACCGATTGTAGCACCAGGATTGATATCGATTCCGGTATGATGGTGTGCAATCTCAGAAATGGAGCGGGATAAAAGAGGAAGACGGAGAAGATAGAATTCGTGTGCGATTCGATAATAGAGTATCGCTTCAAATCCGGGATATTCTAAAACAATCTGTTGTTTGGATACGGAAGCGGGATCTCCCTCAAATATCGCATCTATCGAAGTATTCAATGTCTTTCTTAATGATGGCAATTGATTGAAGAAAGAATCGATGATCTCGTTTTTCGATACAGATTTCAAACCGGAAAGAAGAAGACTGAGAATCTCTTTTGCTTTGTTGTAGTGCTTGACTAAATCCGCTTCCGTATATTCCGGATAGTAGTAGTCAAGCATCAGTAAAACACTGACCTCATCACAGAAAGACAGAACGTCATCCTGACAAAGATGAGTGGTCACTTCTTCTTTGTTGAATTGATCCTTTAATTCAGCGAGAATCTTTTCCATTGTCAGAAAAGTCCCTCAACAGACAAATAGCGTTCACCGTTATCCGGTAAGACCGTCACGATGACCTTATTCGGATACTCTTTAGCAATATCGATTGCTGTGCTGACATTGGCACCAGAGGAGATTCCGACAAAGAGTCCTTCTTTTCTTGCTAATTCCTTAGTGACTCGATAGGCGTTTTCATCCGTGCAGGTGACAACCTTATCGACATAATCGAGATTCAAGACTTCAGGCTTGAATCCAGCTCCGATTCCCTGAATCTTATGGGCGCCTTTCTTTCCAGTTGTAATGACTGCGGATGTGAATGGCTCGACACCGATAGAAAGGATATTGCTGTTCTTTTCCTTCAGGTATTTGCTGACACCGGTAAGGGTTCCGCCTGTACCGAAGGCAGAGATGAAGATATCGACTTTGCCTTCTGTCTGGGAATAGATCTCTGGACCTGTTGTCATATAATGTGCTTTCCAGTTGGCAGGATTTTCAAACTGAAGAGGAATGAAGGAATTCTTGACTTCAGAATGAAGCTTTTCCGCTTCCTCGATGCACTTTGCCATACCGCCTTCTTTAACGAGTCTGCATTCTGCTCCAAAGGCTTCCATCATCTGGATTCTTTCTCTAGAGCAGTTGCTCGGCATATAGATGACGGCTTTCATTCCTAATGAGGCACAGATTGCACATAAACCGATTCCGGTATTTCCGCTAGTCGGTTCAATGATCAATGTGTCCTTATCAATCTTACCTTCCTTTCGTGCAGTAAGAATCATTTCTTTGGCGATTCTATCCTTGATAGAGCCAGTAGGATTGCATCTTTCCAACTTTGCATAAATAGCAGATGATAAGTTGTATGCTTTCTCAATATTTGAAAGACGAACTAACGGAGTGTTTCCGACTAAATCCAGCATTGTATTGTCTTGAATTGCCATAGTGATTTCTCCTTTATTTAAAACTCGAATATTATAGGCTTAGGGAAAATGGTTGACAACTGATATGATAACAAGAAAAAACTCGCTTTTATCACAAAGCGAGTCGTTTCATTCGTTAACAGAATCGTTTTCTTTTTTTGCTTCTTTTGGATTCTTATCCGGATTCTTTCTGACATAGTTGCTAGCTATTGTAGTTAGGGCAATCATAGCGACAACGATGAAGAAGAAGACAAAGCCGAGAATCAATATCAATACGACACGATCCGGATAGCCGTCCTTCCCATTTGTTAAATAGATTGCACCATAAAGCAAGGAGCCAAGTGCTCCGCTGAATAAGATAGTCAGGATCGTAAGATAGATCGCACTGGCTTTCTTCGACATTTTGGCGATGGCAAACATCAGTTGAATGACTAGTTTTGTGATCATGTTAATTTTTGGTGTGCCCGAAGGGATTTGAACCCATGGCCCCAGGCTTCGGAGGCTTGTGCTCTATCCAGGCTGAGCTACGGGCACAAAGTGGCGCTCCCGAAGGGAATTGAACCCTTGGCCTACCGCTTAGGAGGCGGTCGCTCTAATCCGGGCTGAGCTACGGGAGCAGTCAAAACATTATATCTCATTAATCATTCTTTTTTTAAGATTTTTTGAAATCTTTTAGGGCATTGGAGATTTCAATACATATATCTTAGTGGAGGGAAAGACTATGAGAATGAAAAGATGGATTACTGCTGCTTTGACTTTGCTTTTATGTTCTTGCTCTTATCGAACAGGACATGCTGAAAAGAAGAATGCGGCACTGACAGAAGCGGAGAACAAAACATGTACGCTTGGTGTACTAGGGACAACACCACAATACAAAGTCAATTATCTCCCTGTTGGTTTCTATGGAAACATGGCACAAAGAGGTGAAATTGAGATTGGAAACAAAGCCGGAGAAGAATACGGCAAAGTTCTTCCTGATATGTATTTCTCTGAGATGGAAGAGAATAAGGAAGTGACATTTTTGTTTTGCGTTTGCTTTAAAAATGATCCAATAAAATTTGCAGAGAATACCGATAATTTAATGCTTGGAATGGAGATGTGCCTAGTCAATTCAGATGGAACACTATTGGAGAAAAACACAAAGAAGAAAGCAAGAAGATTATCGGACTTATTTATCGATGGAGAAACGAGCGCACGTGGAACGATTTCCAATGATGTGTTTCGCACTGTTGAAAGCATCTTTCATAAGTCGAAATCCATCATCATTTCATTCAATCTGAAGAAGGGACAGAAGATTCGATATCTTCGTTATCTATATGGTGATATGCCCGAAGAAATAGCGAATGTGAGTTTGGTACGAGCTCAGGCCAATGAGGATGAATTAGCTCTCCTTACTTATTCAGGCAATGCCTGTGGTATAGATGATTACACTGTGAACATTGGAACAAATCCGGTATACAATCTAAATTCACAATATGGAAGTGTCTATTCAGTCGATTATCTAACTAACGCCTTCTTAGCAAAAGATAGATATGATGGAACAGAAAAGCATCCAGATATCATTGAAGACCCGGATGATTACTTTACCAAGGGAAAGAATGCTGCACTTGGAACGGTCTTTACGGTACGATTTGGAAGCGAAGACAGTCAAGGAAATCGATCCTATATCACCTTCAACTTTGTTGTAGTGGATATGAAAGGACCGACATTATCCTATTTAAACAAGAAGGAAATCACAGCCAGTTACAAGACTGATTTCAATTCTCCGGAATTCATCAATCAGTATTTCTGTGTCTCAGATAATTATGATGAAGAAGTGAATACGCATCTGTATTTAGATAATGGAGATGAACTTCCAAAAAATAAAATTGGATTCTATTCCTGTGTATTGAAAGCAAACGATAGTTCTATGAATGTCTCTGAATTGCCATTTGAACTGACTTTGATCGATGATGTTGCCCCTGTCATCAGTGTTTCTGTCGATGAGATGAATCTCACTCCTTTTAGCAACTATAGCCAAGAGAAGATACTTGGAATGTTTACCGCTAGTGATGATATCGATGGTTCAACTCCGCTTACGATTGTCGAAGACACTTATTCGAAAAACAGAGACAAAGTAGGAGACTATATTTTCACTGTTTCATCCACGGATAGACATGGAAATACGAGTACGAAAACTATCAATATCCGTGTTCAGGATTCGGAAGGCCCGGTATTCTATGCCAAGAAGAGTTTCATCACAGCTAGCAAGGACAATATCCCTACGATGGAAACAATCATTTCCTCTTTGATCAGACAGGAAGTCATTGCAAACCGCAACTATGTCAAGTGGACCATTCTTCAGGGCGAGAATATCGATAATTCCTTATCTATTGGAACACATGAATTCTCATTGCTTTTAGAAGCGGATGACAATGAATGTGAAAGAGTACAGTTGACATTGAATGTTGTTTCCGAGACAGATATCAAGAGCATGGAAGAAAAACTATCCTTCTTCCAGAAAATTGCTAAATGGTTCTCTGATCTTTGGAAAAAGATTGTTGCGTTTTTCTCTAAATAGTTGAAAAAGATTGCCTTTTAGGTTATTATTTTATGGCTTTGAGGCCGTGGCGGAACTGGTAGACGCGTTAGATTCAGGTTCTAATGGTTATCCGTAGGGGTTCAAGTCCCCTCGGCCTCACCATAAAATGGAATAATGGTGCTGCAATTGTGCGGCACTTTTCTTTTCTCCTTTACATTTGGCCGTAAACTTTTTATCATATTCTCATGAATTGGAAAGACTTTTGCGACTTTTGGGTAAAGTTAGGCGAGAAAATTCAAAACTGGTTTGTCGGACAAGACAGCACCGGCCTTAACCCATTCAGTCGACTCATCATCGCTATTTGCATCCTTATTGTAGGAAGGCTTCTCATCAAACTCTTGATGGCAGTCCTGAAGAAGATATTTGGTATCAGTAATAAACTTGCTGTCGATATCTCCGTCAAGACATTCTCGCTATCCGTCATGAATGTCCTACTCTATATCGGTCTTTCCATTATTGTCCTTCTTGTATTGAATGTTAACCTAACTGCAGTATCCTCGATTCTCTCTGCAGGAACGGTTGCTATCGGTCTATCCTTGCAGGATCTGATATCCGCCTTTGCATCGGGTGTTGTGCTACTTAAGACAAAACACTTCCGTACAGGCGATTATATCTCTATCACTCACAGTGTCGGTCAATGTGAAGGAACGGTTTCTTCTATCGGCCTTATTGCTACGACACTAGAAACTTATGACAATCAGCATATTGTCATACCGAACAATAAAGTCTTACAAGGCGTTATAACCAATTACACATACAATCCGACAAGAAGAGTTGTTGTCAAAGTCAAGGTTCATGTGACTACGGATGTTTCAAAAGCAAGAGCAATCATTCTTGATATCATCAAAAAGGATAAGAGAATGCTTACGAATCCATCCTGCAGTGTTGTTTTATCGGATATCGATCAGTTCTCTATGACAATCACAACCCGTGTATTCACGAAGAACAAAGATTATTGGGATATCTACTTCTATTTGCAGGAACAGATTATGCTTGCCTTCCGCGACAATGGTATCCAGTTCCCAGAATACAAAATCTCTTTCGAAAAGTAAAAGACTGTCTGATTATGAAACATTATTTCAAAACTAGGCAGTCTTTTTTTGATTTTTTAGAATGATGATATGAGTTTCTTCAGACCTTCGAAGGATAAAAAATCTTGAATCTCTTTAATCGATGTGAACTCTTTGCCTTTTAAGGACAGATAGATCTTTTTCATGACTTTATCTTCCTCGGTTGCATCATTTAGATATTCTGATTCATCAACGTCCCTTTCCATGTTCTCCATAAGGAAGGTTAAGACAAATCGTCTGAAGTAGGCTAGGATGGATTCCTCTATCCAGTAGTTGATAGCAGTATGGATGTTTCTCTTTCTTTCAATCTCTTTGAAACGGATATATAGAGGAAGAGCATCCTCAGCTGAATGATAGATGTCAACGAATACACTATCGTATTCATCTGCACTCTTCATATAGATGAAGGCATCACCTTTGATGATGTGAATCTTGTCTTTGTTTGGAAAATGAGGAAGGATATGCTCTTTAAATAGTGAAATGACACTGGAGCTGTTTTCGATGATAGTGACAGACTCGACTTCTTCTTTCTGACTGGCCATGAAGGCATAATATCCCAAGCCAAGACCGAAGGTGAGAACTTTTCCCTTTGCATCATCGATGCTTTTTTTCATCGTATTGATTTCATATGGTGTGATGCTCATCCAAACTAGATTGTTCTCTGTAATGACATAATACGGGAATTTATTCTTGAAGTATCCGATAGGAGTATATTCTCCGTAGTCTTTTCCATAATCCCTAATCTGGTCATAGACAAAGCATTCATAGGGAGCATAGTAGTTCTGTTCTAAAGAGTATTTTCCTGATTTGACATTCTTGAGCTTTATATGTTGGAAATAAGGATTAGAAGAATAATCCTTCTCATTTAAGCAATCAATGCTACCAAAGTCACAGGATGATATGACATCGGAAATATCCTCATCCTCTTGGCCGGTAATGGATAAGAAAAGAGAGCGCATCCCCTCCTTTTCATCCATTCCATTTGCTAAACAGGCATCGAGGTCTTCTTTATTGATCTCATCATAATGTTCATTAAGAAAAGCAGAATCAACCTGACTAGCATAAATATTGCAATCCAATTGGCCAAAATAACCTTTTAATATGTCTAATTCTTGTTCGTTCAATGATAATTTCATATCAATCACCTCATGCAAAACATTTTATAACGAAAAAAGAGGAAAAGCAAAATTTATGTTTTTCGCTTGGAAACACGCGAGTCGGTTGTCCGTAACGCGCGCACGCGCGAATACATTTTATATATAAGAAACAAAGAACGAAAAAAACTTGAAAAAAGTGTTGACTTAGATTGCATAGAAGAGTAAACTAGAACACGCTGAATGCCATTTCAGCCCGTATTGACGTGTGAAGTTGCGGAAACGCGCGAAGCGGTTGTCGGCGTTACCGGTAATTCATACCGAACGGAAGCCCGAACATTGATCTCGGGTAAAGGAGGAAATACAATGGCAGAAAACAAATCCATTCGTGTTCGTCTTAAGGGCTACGACCATAAAGTCCTTGACAAAGCGGTTAGCAAAATTGTAGAAGCCGCTACGAAGACTGGTGCTCAGGTTGTCGGACCTATCCCGCTTCCTACTGAGAAACAGATCTTCACAATCTTACGTTCCCCGTTTACGGATAAAGATTCTCGTGAACAGTTCGAAATCAGAACACATAAGAGATTGATTGACATCAAGAATCCTACAAAGCAGACAATCGACATCCTCAAAGGCCTCGATATCCCTGCTGGCATTGATGTTGAAATCAAGCTTTAAAGAGAAGGAGAGACACAGTTTATGAAATCCATTATCGGAAGAAAAATCGGAATGACTTCTGTCTTCGCTGAAGACGGTTCCACATATCCGGTCACTGTCGTCGAAGTACTTCCTAACGTTGTCACTCAGGTCAAGACCAAAGAGAATGACGGCTATGAAGCTCTTCAGATCGGCTATGAAGACAAAAAAGAACATCGCGCCAACAAAGCAGAACTTGGAATTGCCAAGAAGGCAAACACCGCTCCTAAGTACTTCCACCGCGAACTTGAAGGCGATGAAATCTATGGAAAGTACAACCTTGGTGATAGCATTGACTGCTCCATCTTCAAGGCTGGAGACATGGTCGATGTAACAGGCCTCAGCAAGGGTCATGGTTACACTGGCACCATCAAGAGATATCATGGAACAATCGGTCCGAAGGGCCATGGTTCCGGCTATCACAGACAGATTGGTTCCTTAGCAACAAACGGTCGTTGCAACAACAGAGTCCACGCAGGCAAGAAGATGTCTGGTCAGTGGAGACCGAAAGTCAGAACAGTACTTAACTTACCTATTGTTGATGTCAATCCTGAAAACAATTGCATCCTCATCAGAGGTTCCGTCGCTGGTCCGAAGTACTCTATCATCAAGATCAAGAGTACAGTCCGCAGCGCCAAGAAGCCTTTCGAAGTTTCTAGAGTTATCGACTACACCAAGGAGACAGCTGCAGAAATCGAGAGAAAGGAAGCTGAGGCTCTTGCCGCTAAGGCAGCCGCAACTCCGACCAAGGCTCTCAACCCGATGAAGAACTCCAAGAAGATGGGCAAGTAATCGTGAAGGAGAATGAAAATGGCTAACGAAAATCTCAATAACTGGCCGGTACTTGACTATACCGGAACTAAAGTCGAGGAAATCACCCTTCCCGGCGACTTGTTCAACGCTGAAATCAATGAATATGCTGTTCAGAGAGCTGTCCGCGTTGATCTTTCCAACCGTAGAGTTGACACTGCTCACACTCTTACCCGTGACCTTGTCCATGGTTCTAACCGTAAACCTTGGAGACAGAAGGGCACTGGCAGAGCCAGAGCCGGTACAACCAACTCTCCTGTCTGGAGACACGGCGGTGTTGTTCACGGCCCGAATGGCGAACAGAACCACACCCTTAAGATGAACAAGAGAGAGCATTACATCGCACTTGTTTCTGCACTCTCTGACAAAGCCCAGAACAACAATATCATTGTTCTTGACGACAAGGGATTCGATTCCCATAAGACTAAGGATTTCGTCAAGGCCCTCAAGGCCATTGGCGCAGACGAAAGAAAGAACCTTCTCGTTCTTTCCGACCTCGATGAGAATCTTCTTCTCGCGAGTGGAAACATCCCTTCTGTCAAAGTTGTCTTTGCTGATAATGTTTCCGTCTATGACATCCTCAATGCCAAGAAGCTCATTCTTGTCAAAGGTGTCGTTCCTTCTGTCTTAGATGACGAACATGAGGAGGAAGCAGAATAATGGCTGAAGAAATCAAGAATGCAGAAACTGTAGAAGAAGTTCCTGCTAAGAAGAAAGCGGTCAGAAAGACTACCGCCAAGAAGACAACTGCCAAGAAGGCTAAGAAAGTCGAAGAAGCTCCGAAAGAAGAAGTCGTCGAACTTCAGTTCCACGCTGCTACCATCAAGGACTTCTCTATCATTAAGCAGATTCTTGTCACCGAAGAGACACAGAGACTCAGAGACAAAGAGAACGCTCTTGTCTTCGCTGTTGACAAAAAGGCCAGCAAGCTTGAAATCAAGGCTGCTGTCCAGGCCATCTTCCAGGGTAAGGTCAAGAGCGTCAACACTATGAACGTCTTACCCAAGACCAGAAGAGTCGGAAGATATTCTGGTAAGCTTCCCGCTTACAAGAAAGCCATCGTCAGATTTGATTCTTCCTTCGATCTTGCCAAGGTCACTGATGCCGTCGCAAGCGAAGAAAGAAAGGCTAACGCCGAATCTGATGAAAAGTAAAGAAACAATTATAGGAGAAAAACATGGCTATTAAAACTTATAACCCGCTTACAGGCGGTATGAGAAATCTCGCCACCATTTCCACCAAAGATCTCACTAAGAAGGCTCCTGAAAAATCTTTGCTCAAACCGCTTAAGAAGACTGGCGGTAGAAACAATCAGGGCTACATCACCACACGTCACATCGGTGGTGGCAACAAGAGAATGTATCGTATCATCGACTTCAAGAGAAGCGGTGAAACAACATCTGTCGTCAAGGCTATCGAATACGATCCGAACAGAAACTGCCGCATCGCTCTTCTTATCAACTCCAATGGCAAGAAGAGATATATCATCTGCCCGAAAGGCTTGACCGTCGGAATGACTGTCACTGATGGCAAGGCCGGTGAAATCGCTGTCGGTAACTGCATGGAACTCGCTTCCATCCCTGAAGGTATCATGGTTCACAACATTGAACTTCAGCCTGGTAAGGGCGGACAGGTCTGCCGCGCTGCTGGTACAGCTGCTCAGATCTTAGGTAAGGAAGGCAAGTATGCCACCTTACGTCTCGCTTCCGGCGAAGTCAGAAAAGTTCTTCTCACCTGCAGAGCCACTGTTGGCACTGTCGGCAACGAAGATTACAACCTTATCAGCAAGGGTAAGGCCGGTAGAACCAGATGGCTCGGCGAACGTCCGACTGTCCGTGGTGCTGTCATGAACCCGAACGACCATCCACATGGTGGTGGTGAAGGTAAGAACCCTGTCGGTCACGATGCTCCTAGATCACCTTGGGGCAGAAGACTCATGGGTGTCAAGACCAGATCCAAGAAGTGCAGAAGCAACCGTTTGATCGTCAGAAGACGTAACGGCAAGTAAATCAGGAGGAGAATGACAAATGTCTAGAAGTTCTAAAAAAGGTCCGTATTGCGATCCTAAACTCCTGAAGAGAATTCAGGATCAGAACGCCTCTGGAAAGAAAGAAGTCATCAAGACTTGGTCCAGACGTTCCACAATCTTCCCGGAATTCATTGAACATACCATTTCTGTTCACAACGGAAGAGCTTTTGTTCCGGTCTATATCACTGAAGATATGGTCGGTCACAAACTTGGTGAATTCGTCTTCACTCGTACATTCACCCATCATCGTTCCGGTGATGACCAGTCTACTAAGTAAGGAGAATCAACATGGCTGATAAAGAAATCAAGAAAACCGAAGCTGCTGCTCCGGCTGAAGAGAAAAAGGTCACCGAAGCCAAGGCTAAGCTCCTTAACTACGGCGTCACTCCTCGTAAGGTCAGATTGGTTATTGACCTTGTCAGAGGCAAGAATATTGCTGAAGCCTATGATATCCTCGACAACACTGCTAAGCTTTGTGCCAAAGATATCAAGAAGCTTATCAAGTCTGCTGAAGCCAATGCTGTCAACAACTACGGCATGGACGCAGATACACTCTACATCGCTGAAATCACTGCCAACGATGCTATGAGATTAAAGAGAATCCTTCCCAGAGCTAAGGGTTCCGCATCCGGACTCATCAAGAGATGGTCGCATGTCTATGTTACTCTGAAGAATAGGGAGGCTAAGTAAACCATGGGTCAGAAAGTTAATCCTAATGGATTGCGTATCGGCATCAATCGTGACTGGTCCAGTCATTGGTATGCTGACAAGAAGAATTTCGCTTCTTGCTTAGATGAAGACATCAAAATCCGTGGCTATTTGGAGCCCCTTCTCAACAAGATCGATGCTGGTCTTTCCAGAATCGATATCGAGAGAATCAAAGACAACATCACTGTTTCCCTCTTTGTCTCTCATCCTGCTATCGTCATCGGAAAGGATTCTGAACAGATCAATGCCATGAAGGCAAAGCTCGTCAAGATCCTCAAGAAAGACAGCAAGAAGATCAACATCGCCATCGTTGAAATCAAGAATCCTGATCTCGATGCTATGTTGGTTGCCAAGGATATCGCCAAGCAGCTTCAGGAACGCGCTTCTTACAGAGTCGTTCAGAAGAAAGCTCTCCAGAGAGTCATGAGAGCTGGCGCCAAGGGCTGCAAAACTATGACCAAAGGTAGAATCGGCGGTGCTGAAATCGCTCGTTATGAAGAGTATCGCGAAGGCGTTCTTTCCCTCCATACGCTCCGTCAGCCTATCGATTATGCTTACACACCTTGCAACACCACCTATGGTGTCATCGGTGTCAAGGTCTGGATTGCTCTCCCCGACAACTATGAGGAACTCAGAAACCGTCGTCCTGACGAAGGTGGAAAGTTCGGCAATCGTGGTCGCTTCAATCGCCGTCCTAACAACGGCAACAGAGCTGCCCGTCCTGCCGTAACTCCTTCCGCTACCAAGGATGATGAGAAGAAAGGAGAATAAGCAATGTTACAGCCTAAAAGAATGAAGTGGCGTAGAAGCCACCTTATCAGACCGAAGACAGCTGCTTCCAGAGGAAACACTGTCGCTTACGGTGAATACGGCCTTGCCGCAACCGAAGGCGGATATATTTCCAACCGTCAGATCGAGGCTGCCCGTGTCGTTCTCTCCCGTTACACCAAGAAGGTCGGTAAGTCCTATATCCGTGTCTTCCCTTACCTCGGTATCACAAAGAAACCTGCTGAGGTCCGTATGGGTAACGGTAAAGGTACTGTCGAAACTTGGGTCGCCGTTATCGAAAAGGGCACTGTCATGTTCGAAATCGGTGGAATCAATGAAGCTGATGCAAAGGCTGCTTTACATCAGGCCGGCTATAAGCTCGCCGTTAAGAGCAGAGTCGTTAAGAAAGGCGAGGAAACTAAATAATGACAATTGAAGATGTTAGAAAACTGTCTGACAACGACCTCGCTATGAAGGTCTACGAACTCAAGGGTGAGTTGCTCAACCTTAGATTGCAGGCCAAAGCTGGTCAGTTGGACAATGGTGCAAAGATCACCGTCGCACGTAAGGATATTGCAAGATGCCTTACTGTCATTCAGGAACGTAAGAATGCTGCCGCAGCCAATGCTGCTGAAGGCAAGTAATCAGGAGGCACATGAAAATGGCTGAAGAATTAGATAAAAAGGTCATCGAGGCCTCTAACAAGAGACGTTTACAGGGTGTCGTCATCTCCAACAAGATGATGAAGACCATTGTCGTCGAAACTGAAACCTACAGAGCTCATCCTGTTTACAAGAAGAGAGTTGCTGTCCGTAAGAAGTACAAAGTTGATGATCGCAATTCCGTCGCTAAGGTCGGAGATGTTGTCATCTTTGAAGAATGCCGTCCGTTATCTCACGACAAGAGATTCCGTCTCGTTGAAGTCGTGAAGAAGGGAGAATAATCATGGTTCAGACTGAAACTAACCTGGTTGTTGCCGATAACTCCGGTGCTAAGAGCGTCCGTGTCTTCCATCTTGTCGGTGGATCTCATCGTCGTTCCGCTTCCGTCGGTGATGTTGTCATTTGCGCAGTCAAGGACGCCATCCCGAATGGTAAGGTCAAGAAGTCCGATGTTGTCAAGGGCGTTATCGTCCGTGTCAAGAAAGCATATCAGAGAAAAGATGGTTCCACCATCAAGTTCGATGACAATGCTGTCGTCCTCATCAACGAAGACGGATCCCCGAAAGGCACCCGTGTCTTCGGACCTGTTGCCCGTGAACTTCGTGAAAAGGGCGATAAGTACATGAAGATCGTCTCTTTGGCGGTCGAGGTTCTCTAAACCAAGGAGGAAGGTAATCATGAAAATTAAAACTGGTGATACTGTCATTGTTATCTCTGGTGATGATAAAGGCAAAGTCGGAAAGGTCACAAAGGCCCTTCCTAAGACTGGCAAGGTCATTGTCGAGGGTGTCAATGTTCAGAAGAAACATGTCAAGCCTACTCAGAACGAAAAGGGCTCTATCAAAGAAATCAACGCTCCTATCGATGTGAGCAATGTTGCTTTCTATGATGACAAGTCCAAGAAGGCTACAAAGGTCGGCTACAAATTAGTCGATGATAAGAAAGTCCGCGTCGCCAAGAAGAGCGGCGAGACCATCAAGTAAGGAGAAGAAAAATGGCTGAAGAAAAGAAAAACGGTGTATCCGTAAAGAAATCTCATTCTCAGGGCAATCAGAAGGCCAAATATGTCTCCCGTCTTGAGACTAGATACAATGAAGAAATCGTTCCTGAACTCATGAAGGAATTTGGATATTCCTCCATCATGGAATGCCCGAAGGTCGTCAAGGTCATCCTCAACATGCGTCTTGGCGAAGCCGGAAACAATGAAAAGAACGTCGAAGAAGCAGTCAACGAATTGGCTATCATCTCTGGTCAGCATCCTGTTGTCACCAAAGCTAGAAAGTCCATCGCTAACTTCAAGCTTCGTGAAGGCGTCCCGGTCGGTGTCAAGGTCACTCTTCGTAGAGTCCGTATGTATGATTTCCTCGATAAGTTCATCACTATCGATCTTCCTCGTGTCCGCGACTTCCGCGGTATCAACAAGGATTCCTTCGATGGCAGAGGAAACTATTCTGTTGGTGTCAAGGAACAGTTGATCTTCCCTGAAATCCAATATGATAAAGTCAGTCGTACACAGGGTATGGACGTCGTTATCGTCACTACCGCCAAGACTGATAAAGAAGCATATGCTTTGCTCTCTAAGCTTGGCATGCCCTTCACAAAGTAATAGGAGGAAAACATCATGGCTAGAAAAGCTTTAATGATCAAATGCGCCAAGCCCAAAAAGCATCCTAAAACCCAGAACTATACCCGTTGCACACGCTGCGGAAGAGTTCATGGTGTCTTAAGACAGTTCGGTCTCTGCCGTATCTGCTTAAGAGAAATGGCATACAAGGGAGAAATCCCTGGCATGCACAAGGCCAGCTGGTAATGAAAGGAGAAGAGAAATATGGTCAATGATACAATCGCGGATTTACTTACACATATCCGTAACGCAAACCTTATGAAGAATGAAACGACTTCTCTTCCGTCCTTCAAAATCGGTGTAGAAATCGTCAAAATCCTTAAGGATGAAGGCTTCATCAAGGATTATGAAATCAAGGAAGAAGAAGGCAAGCCTTACAAGACCTTGGTTGTCACCTTGAAGTATGATTCTCACGATAATCGTGTTCTTAACGGAATCCAGAGAATCTCCAAACCTGGTCTTCGCATCACGGTTCCTGCTGATAAGCTTCCTAGAGTCCGCAATGGCTTAGGCATTGCTATCATCAGCACTTCTAAGGGATTGATGACAGACAAGACTGCCAGAAAACAGAACATCGGCGGCGAAGTGCTCGCCTATGTCTGGTAAGGAGGTAAACCATGTCTAGAATCGGAAGAGAACCTATCGCTATCCCCGCTGGTGTCACCATTACCGTCAAGGATAATGTCGTCACTGTCAAGGGACCTAAGGGCGAACTCACCAAGAAGTTCAACGCTCACCTCAATTTCGAAGAGAAGGATGGAAAATTCCTTGTCACCCGTCCGGATGACAGCATCGTCATGAAGATGAATCACGGTACTGCCAGAGCTTTGATCAATGATATGGTCAAGGGTGTCAACGAAGGATTCACCAAGACTCTCGAAGTCAAGGGTGTTGGTTATCGTGCTGAAATGAGAGGAACCGATCTTGTCTTACATGTCGGCCATTCTCATGAGGATGTTGTCCATCCTATCGACGGTGCCAAGATTTCTATCAATACCAAGACAATGGAAATCATTGTCGAAGGCATCGATAAGCAGATTGTCGGTCAGCAGGCCGCCGTCATCCGTGATGTCCGTAAACCAGAATGCTATCATGGAAAAGGCATTCGCTACAAAGGTGAGGTCATCTCCCTTCGTCAGCCCGCTTCTGCCAAGAAGTCTGCCGCCTAATCAAGGAGGAAATGAAGAATGTATACTGCTTTCAATAAGAACAAGCAGAGACTTCATCGCCATGTCAGAATCAGAGCCAAGATCTCTGGTACAGCTGCATGCCCTAGAATCTCTGTCTATCGTTCCAACAAATTCATCTACGCTGCTCTCATCGATGATGAAACCGGCAAGACTCTCGTCTGCACCGATTCCTCTAAGCTCGGATTAGATAATCCTTCTAATTGCGAGGCCGCCACTAAGGTTGGTGAGGACTTAGCAAACAAAGCCAAAGCTCTTAACATCGTTAAAGTCGTTTTCGATCGTTCCGGCTACATCTACCACGGACAGGTCAAGGCCTTAGCTGAAGCCTGCCGCGCTGGCGGATTAGTCTTCTAAGGAGAAATAACAATGGCTGAAGAAATCCAGAATAACGTCGCTCCGGCAGAAACTGCCGAAGTCAAGACTGAACCGGTTGCCGCCGGTGAGAAGTCTGCTGCCGCTGGCAGAGGAAACGGTAATCACCGTTTCGGCCAGGGCGGTCGCCGTTTTAACGGCCGTGGCAATGGCCGTGGAAGAAGAGTTGAAGAGAAGCTCTACGAAGAAAAAGTCGTTAAAATCTCTCGCGTCTCCAAGACTGTCAAAGGTGGTAAGCGTGTTCGCTTCACCGCTCTTGTCGTCATCGGTGACGGAAAAGGCAAATATGGCTATGGCCTTGGCAAATCCAGTGAAGTACCGGATGCCATCAAAAAGGCATTAGCCGCTGCAAAGCGTAATCTGTTTAAGATGACCATCGCCAAGGGTGATACCATCACTCATTCCGTCATGGGTCATTTCGGTGCCACTCAGGTCTTCCTCAAACCCGCTCCGGCTGGTACAGGACTTGTCGCTGGTGGTGCTGTCCGTGCTATTCTTGAACTTGCAGGTATCAAGAACGTCTATTCCAAGATCTATGGTTCGAGAACCCAGAACAATGTTGTCAAGGCCACAGTTGATGCTCTTAATCAGCTTATGACCTATGCCGATGTTCAGGCTTCCCGCTATGGTAAGGAAGTCAAGGCCGAAGCCAACAAGGCCGAAGCCAAATAAGGAGGAATGAATCATGGATTTAACTAATCTTAAGATTGCCAAAGGATCCCGTCATCTTCCGAAGAGAGTCGGTCAGGGTATCGGCTCTGGTATGGGTAAAACCTCTACCCGTGGTCAAAAAGGTCAGGGTGCCCGTCAGGGCAGAAAGGTTCCTGTCGGCTTCGAAGGCGGACAGTTGCCACTTTACCGTCGTCTTCCGAAACATGGCTTTACCAATTATGGTAGAGTAGAGTATACTATTGTGAAGCTCAGCGATCTCGAGGGTTTCGACTCCGGAATCGAAGTCAATGACACAACATTGATGCTTGCTGGCCTTATCCGTAATTTGAATAAGCCGGTTAAGATTGTCGGTGATGTCAAAGACGAAAACGGCAATGCTGTTGAGCTTACAAAGGTCCTCAACGTCAAAGTTCAGGGCTTCACTAAGAGTGCAAAGGCTGCTATTGAGAAAGTCGGCGGAACTGTTGAAGTCGTTTCTCTCAAAGATGCCAGAATCGCTTTCAAGAAGTTCTGTGCTGCCGAGGAAGAAACAGAGGGTAAATAATGAAAAAGGTAGCCGCGTTTTTCCACAACAAGGATGTGTTGAATAGAATTCTCTTTACGTTGGCGATTTTCCTTGTCTTCAGAATCGGATCGGCTATCAAGGTCCCGGGTGTTCAGACAACTAGCTCTCTCTGGGATAATACAACAAACACACTTTCTCTCCTTAACATGATGGGTGGCGGTGCCTTGCAGAATTTCTCAATCTTTGCATTAGGCATCTCCCCTTACATCACTTCTCAGATCATCATTCAGCTCCTTTCGATGGATGTTCTTCCTTCCTTGACACAGATGACAAAGGAAGGCGAATCAGGTCGTAAACGACTTGATGTTGTCACTAGAGTCCTTTCTGTTGTCTTAGGAGCTGTTCAGGCTTATGGTATCACTGTCGCCTTGCAGAACAATTCGCAGGCTATCACGCTGACAGATTCGTCAGCTTGGGGCTATACGAAGATCATCATCTTCATGGTGGCAGGTTCCATGGTCCTTACTTGGTTAGGTGACCAGATCACAGACAAAGGTATCGGAAACGGTATCTCCATGTTGATTTTCGCGGGTATCATCTCCAGTCTTCCTAATCAAATTACTGGTGCGTTTGAAACCTATTTGTCTAGTTCCAAGGTCGATAAGGGCGATGCCACATTGATCCTTCAGGGATCGGTTCAGTTGGCTGTCTATCTTCTCGCTTTGGTACTTATTGTTGTCTTCGTTACTTTCATCGAAAAGTCAGTTCGTAAATTGCCTGTGTCCCATTCGAACACATCGCAGTCCAACGAGCTCTCTTCTCAGCAGGCTTCCTTCTTACCTATCAAAGTGAATGCTTCCTCCGTCATGCCGGTCATCTTCGCTAGCTCTATCATGGTCGCACCGAGTATTATCATCTCCTTGTTCTCCAATGGTAACCCGCCAGCCTGGGCCGAAAAGATCGAAGAAGTCTTCAATTATCAGTCAATGACACAAATGACGGATAGTTTCTCATTCCCATGGGGCACTATCATCTACGCCATCCTCATCATCGCATTCTCCTTCTTCTATGCGCAGCTTGAGATCAATCCGGAAAGAATCGCTGAAAACTTCCAGACATCCGGTACCTATATCACTGGTATCAAACCTGGAACGGAAACGGAACGCTATATCTCTAAGATCCTCAACCGTATGACATTCATCGGCTCGATGGCTCTTACCCTTATCGCTCTCATTCCTGTCATCCTTTCTCTCACGGGTGCTGTTCCTTCTTCCTTATCGTTAGGCGGAACAGGACTTATCATCGTCGTCGGTGTTGCCTTGGAAGTCTACAACCAGATCAATGGTATCCTTGCTGGTCATGGATATGCAGAAAGTGAACTGTAATAATGAACAACAAAAAGAATCATGGTCTTAATATCATTCTGATGGGTCCCCCTGCCGCTGGCAAGGGAACTCAGTCAGAGTTGATTGTCAAGACATACAAAATCCCTCACATCTCTACTGGCGATATGTTCCGCGCCGCAATTACGAATAAGACTCCATTAGGCCTCAAAGCCAGTGAATACATCAACCAGGGACTTTTAGTTCCAGATGAAGTGACCATTGGATTAGTGGAGGAGAGACTTGCTCAGGATGACTGCAAAGAAGGATTCCTTCTTGATGGCTTCCCGAGAACGGTCTATCAGGCTGAGGCTTTAGATAAACTGTTGATGAATTCTGGTAGAAGCCTATCTTCCGTCATCTTGCTTACGGCTGATGAAGATGTGCTCACTTCCCGAATCACCAACCGCCGTGTCTGCCCGAACTGTGGCGCAAGCTATAACGTCGAGACAAAGAAGCCGGTTCAGGATGGAATCTGTGATTCCTGCTCCCATGAACTGATTCAGAGAAAAGACGATACTGCTGAAGCCTTCAAGGTCAGACTCGATGCATACAGCAAACAGACTTTCCCTCTTGCTGACTACTATAGAGGAAAGGGCCTGCTCAAAGAAGTAAATGCCCTTCAGGACATTGATGCTGTATTCCAAGATGTTCAGAAAATTCTTGATGAGGTAAATGAATGAAGATCACCATCCGTAGTCCTAGAGAACAGGAGATGATGATTCAGGCTGGCAACAAGCTCGGAAAAATCTTCGATAAGCTTGAGTCTGAGATTCGTCCTGGCCGTTCCACATGGGAGATCGACAAACTCGCTGAAAGATTCATCCATGAATCTGGAGGTGTGCCGAACTTTGCACTTGAGGACGGTTACCACAATGCCGTTTGCGCTTCTGTCAACAGCGTTCTGATTCACGGCATTCCATCAAAGAAAGTTATTCTGAAAGAAGGCGATATCCTCTCCATTGATATGGGAAACAAAGATGCTTCCGGTTACAATGGGGATGCCTGTCGTACCTTCGCCGTTGGAAATATCTCCGATGAAGCGAGTAAGCTCATCCGTTGCACCGAAGAGTGTTTCTACGCCGCCTATCAGGTATGTTATCCTGGACACCATCTGTATGAAATCAGCATGGCAATCCAGAAAACCGCCGATAAATATGGTTTCTCCCTGATCAAAGATTATGGAGGACATGGAATTGGCACTGAGATGCATGAAGATCCGTTCATTCCGAACTTCTACAGTCCGGAGCTCGGTCTTGGACCGTTCTTAAGAGCGGGTATGTGTCTCGCAATTGAACCCATGGTCATGTCTGGTACATGTGAATACATTACCGAAAAGGATGGCTGGGGTATAGTTTCAGCCGATGGAAAGCTGACGGCTCATTATGAAAATGATGTTGTCATCACCGAAAATGGTCCGATCATCACCTCGGTTGACTCCAATGTAAAACGACATCTAAAGGAGTTGGGGTTAAAAGCATGAGCAGAGAAGATTTCATTAAGATGGAAGGGACAGTTCTCGATTCCCTCCCCGCCGAGAAATATTCGGTAAAACTCGACGGTGGTGCAGTGATTAGAGCCAGGATTTCTGGCAAAATGCGTATGAACAAAATCAGGATTTTGCCCGGAGACCATGTCACTGTGGAAATCTCCCCGTATGATGTCACAAATGGCTGCATCGTTTACCGATATAAGTAAAGAAAAAGGAGAATACTAACCATGAAAGTTAGAGCTTCAGTTAAACCGATCTGCGATAAATGCAGAGTCATTAAGCGTAAGGGACGTGTTATGGTCATCTGCTCCAATCCAAAGCATAAGCAGAGACAAGGCTAAAGAAAGGATTTAGGGAATTATGGCTAGAATCGCTGGCGTTGATATTCCGAATGACAAGCAGTTGGTTTATTCCCTCCGTTATATCTACGGAATTGGACTTACCACTGCCAAGAAGATTTGTGTCGATGCAAAAGTCGAAGGCACAAAGAGAGTTAAGGATTGCTCTGAGGAAGAACTCACTGCTGTCCGTAACGAAGTTGCCAAATATGTCGTAGAAGGTGATCTTAGAAGACAGGTTGCTCTCGATATCAAGAGATTACAGGATATCGGAACATACCGTGGTCAGAGACATAAGAGAAATCTTCCTTGCCGTGGTCAGAGAGACAAGACCAACGCTCGTACCTGCAAGGGTCCGAGAAAGACTGTCGCCAACCACAAGAAGGCTACGATGTAATCTGGGAGGATAAAGTAAAATGGCTGATAAAAAGAAAACAACTATCCGTAAGAAGAAGGCTAAGCTTACCTTTACTAAGGGTGTAGCTCACATCCACGCTTCTTACTCCAACACTATCGTCTCCATCTCCGATGAGACTGGTAAGGTTATCGCTTGGGCTTCCGCTGGTACTTCCGGTTATTCCGGTGCCAGAAAGTCCACTCCATTTGCCGCTCAGGTTGCTGCTGCCAATGTTGCAAAATCCTGTGTTGACAGAGGACTTAAGTCTGTTGATGTCGAAATCAAGGGTCCTGGTCCGGGCCGTGAAACCGCAGTCAGAGCTTTGGAAGCTGCTGGACTCAAGGTTCTCTCTATCGCTGATGTAACACCGATTCCTCATAATGGCTGCCGTCCGGCCAAGAGACCTCGTGGCTAAAATCAGACGAATAAAGGAGAACTTGGAATGAAAGAATTCGAACAGCCGAAATTTGACATCAGCAAGTCTGATGTATCTGAAAATACTGGTCGTTTCACCATTGCTCCTCTTGAAAAAGGGTTTGGTGTCACCATCGGCAATGCTATGAGAAGAGTTCTTCTCTCTTCTCTTCCTGGACTTGCCGTCTACTCCGTCGAAGTTGAAGGTGCTCGTCATGAGTACACTCCTCTCGAAGGTGTGGTTGAAGATCTGACACAAATCATCCTTAACATCAAGAACCTTGTCTTGAAAGACATCTCTGATGATGAGGATGTTGACTACAAGCTTTTGCTTGAAGTCAGCGCCAAAGAAGAAAACAAAGAAGGAAAGGAAGTCAAGGCTGGCGATATCGTTTGCCCTGGCACCGTTTCCGTCGTCAACCCTGATATGGTCATCTGCCACCTTGCTGCTGGCGGACATATCAAGGCTGTCTTCCATGCCCGCAAGGGTCGTGGATTCGTCACTGCTGAAGACAACAAGAGCTCTTCTTGGGCCATCGGCAGAATCGCTGTCGATTCAAACTTCTCTCCTATTGAGAAGGTTGATATCGAAGTCGAACCTTTCCGTGTCGGTCATGATGCAAGCTATGAAAAGCTTGTCATTCATGTTGATACTGATGGCAGCATGGATGCCGTCAACGCTGTTGCGCTTGCTGCTAAGATTCTTGATGAACACTTCAAAGTCTTCGAAGATCTTAACGATGCCGTTAAGAATGCTGCTGTTATGTCTGTCAGCAAAGAGAAGACTGAGAACAAGTTCAACTCTATGATGCTCGAAGATCTCGATCTCAGTGTTCGTTCCTACAACTGTTTGAAGAGAAACGGCATCAAGACCGTTCAGGATCTTTGCAACATGAAGGAATCTGAATTGATGACTGTCAGAAACTTAGGCAAGAAGTCCTACAAGGAAATTCTTGATAAGCTCGCCACATTCAATC
>CAVALL010000008.1:37883-43459 GCA_963589675.1 Alistipes onderdonkii
TCATAGTACTCTTTAGCCCCATTGCCGTTAGCTGCTCAGCCTTCAGCGCGACGACAATACCAAGAAGTAAAGTGAGGTAAAACTACTATGGGTACTATTGGTAGAAGAAATGTACACGGCAAAGGCGGTGTTCGCTTTAAGGCCGGTTATACTTCCGACAAAAGAAAGAATATGTTGAGAAATGTTGTTTCTCAGCTTATCATTTCCGGAAGTGTTGAAGTCACTTTGACAACCGCAAAGCGTGCTCAGCAGGAAGCTGAAAGACTTGTCACCTATGCAAAACAGGGCGACTTGGCTTCTAGAAGACTTGCCGCTGCTTTCGTTCGTGAACAGGGCTTCATCGATCCTAAGACTGGAAAGAACGCTCTCCAGAAGCTCTTCGATGTCTACGGACCGAAGTATAAGGACAGAAATGGTGGATACACCAGAGTCATCAAGACCTTCAACCGCCGTGGTGACAATGCTCCGATGGCAATTCTTGCCTTCGTTGACTAAACCAGATTACGTGGGGAGGTTATGATAGCCTCCCCTTTTCTATGTACGAAAAAAGCCTAAGACAAGAGCTTAGGCTAATCATATATGAATGGTGCCGCCAAGAAGAATCGAACTTCCGACCTACTGATTACGAATCAGTTGCTCTACCGACTGAGCTATAGCGGCAGCAATATATATTTTATGAAAATGCGAATGTATTTACAATAAAAAGTTCATTCGTTTGTTAAGCCTTTCTTCTATTTTTTGCACTGATTTTCTTTTATAATATTAGAGAGGTTCATTATGTCTGAAAAAAGCAGAGTCATACATTATGCAGAGCTGAGAAAGAAGATCTCAGACATCGACGCATATTCATTTGAGAAAAAGACTTTATCTTCCATTTCGGAAGATGATAAAACGTTGGAAGAGAGTGATGTTGAGTCTAATGAAGAGAAGACCGGCACTGGAATCACACGCAATACTTTTTCTATGTCCATTGATGAATTGATCAAGGAACATGACCTGAATGACTCTAAGTCACAAAAGAAGGAAGTTCAGACACGATATAACCAAGTCAAAAAAGAAAACAAAGGCAAGAGGAAGGTAGCTGTTTCTACCATCATTATGTGGTCTTGTGTCTCTGTCGTTCTCGCCGTATTCCTTATATTGCTCATACTAATGTTAACGGAGGTGATTTGATGCCATATTATTCCATTGCTATCGATGGCCCTGCTGCTAGCGGCAAGTCTACTGCTGCAAAAGCGGTCAGTAAAGCGTTAGGATTCCTATATGTCGATACAGGTGCCATGTATCGTGCTTTTACACTCTATATGATAGAGAATAATCTCGATACAAAGAGCGAAGAAGCTGCTAAGAAGCTTCTTCCTTCTCTTGTCTTGAAAGAAGATAGAGAAGGTCGTATCTTCTTAAATGGAAGAGATGTGACAAAGCGTGTCAGAGAAGAAGACGTCACCGCTTTAGTCTCTTATGCATGCGCTCATAAATGCGTTCGTGAACGCTTAGTTGAGATTCAACAGGAGATGGCAAAGACGGAGTCTGTTGTCATGGACGGAAGAGATATCGGAACAGTAGTTCTTCCGAATGCAACCTTGAAGGTGTATCAGGTTGCCTCTGTTGCCTCTCGTGCCGAAAGAAGATACAAAGAGGAGATTGCCAGAAACAGAATCGTCTCTTTAGAAGAAATACAGAAAGACATTGAAAGAAGGGATTACATCGATAGTCATCGTGAGAATTCTCCATTGAAGCCGGCAGAGGATGCTATCTTCCTTGATACTTCTAATCTCACCATTCAAGAGGAAATCGATGCCATCATCTCCCTCTTCAGAAAGAAGGTAAGTGAAAATGAATAAAATATTTGGTACAGTCGCTCTCATCGGTTCCCCATCAAGCGGAAAGTCTACTCTTTTCAATCGTTTGAGCGATTCTAGAAAAGAAATCACCGGAAGACAGTTCGGTATCACACGTGATAGAAACTACGGAAAAGGTCATTGGCTCGACAAGGAGTTCACCCTCATCGATACCGGTGGCATCACGGATGAAAAGATTCCGTTCCAGAAAGAAGTTCAGAACCAGGTCGAATTAGGATGCCAGGAAGCCGATGTCATCCTCTTCGTCGTCGATGGAAGATTAGGTCTTTCCAACAACGATCTCTTTGTCGCAAAGAAACTGCTTCCCTATAAGAAGAAAGTATTGTTAGTCGTCAATAAGATCGATGATTCCACGATGATTGGAAACACATACGAGTTCTATTCATTGGGATTTGGTGATCCTTATCCGATCTCTGCGGAGCACGGCTTAGGACTCGGCGATATGCTTGATGTTGTCATTTCCCGACTTCCTGAAGTAGAAGAGAATCCATATGAAGGACGTCTTACCTTCGCCATGCTTGGTAGACCGAATGTCGGTAAATCCTCTCTTGCCAATAAGATCATCGGCTATGAGAGAGTCATCGTCTCTCCCTTATCTGGAACGACAAGAGACAGCGTAGACATCGCCTTTGAAAGAGATGGAAAGAAATACGTCATGATCGATACAGCCGGCATCAAGAGACCTGGAAAGGTCGAAGAGGACTTGGATAAGTTTGCTCTTGTCCGTTCCGCAGATGCTGCAAAAAGAGCGGATATCATCCTTCTGTTGATCGATGCAAGCGAAGGACTCGTCGCACAGGATGTCCATGTTTCATCCTATGCTGTCGAGAACAATAAGCCAGTCATCATCGTTGTCAATAAGTGGGACCTTCATTCCCATGGTCAGATGGATCAGAAGAACTTTGAGAAGGAACTGAAAGCCTACTTCAAGTTCCTTGATTATGCTCCTGTTGTCTTCATCTCCGCTTTGACGGGTAGCAACATACAGAGAATCTTCCAGACCCTTGATGAGGTCAATGAAACGATTCATAAGACCGTTCCTTCCTCGATGCTCAACTCTGCCATTCTGAAGGCACAGATGGATAATGAAGCTCCGAATTTCAACGGCGGAAGACTTAAGATCAATTATGCTACACAGACTAAGGATGTTCCGCCAACCTTCGTCATCTTCTGCAATAACCCGAATTACTTCCATTTCTCCTATCGCCGTTATCTTGAAAATGTCATCCGTGAACAGTTCGGATTCAATAACTGTCCGATTAAACTGCTTGTACGCGGCAAACGTGAAGGAATACCAGGACAGGACTAAATATCTATAAGCCTCGGTAAAACGAGGCTTTTTTGAACGCAAGAAATAATAGAATGTTCTTGGTTCACCAAGGAAATATAAATAACATTTTCATATTTAGAATTATGAGTTGCTAAATAATAAATATACAAGTACAAAAAATAGGTTCCTTACGGAACCTATCGATTTACTAGATGGTGGAGCTGACGAGGATCGGACTCGCGACCTCCTGCTTGCAAAGCAGGCGCTCTCCCAATTGAGCTACAGCCCCAAAGCGCTATATGATTATAGTTATCTTGGAACTGAAAATCAATCTTTTTTTGCACAAGTCTCGAGAATTATGCGGTATTTCTTATTTTTCTTCTTTGACTTTGACTGTCACAAATTCTTCGACGATGTTTTTCTTAGATGGAATTTCAAAACGAAGGTAGTTTTCGGAATATCCTTCATACAAGCCGTTCTTGTTTTTGCTTTCCACTAACACAGTGACATTCTTGTTATGGAGACGGCTTCTGAACTCCTTATCGTTCTTTTCGGATAATTCAATCAGTTTCTTTACACGATCCATACGTGTTCTTACTGGTACGCTTCCTGAGAGCTTGCTAGCCATGGTGAACGGTCTTTCACTATAGGGGAAGGCATGAATACGCATGAAACCGACTTCTTCGATGAAATGATAAGTATCCATGAATTCTTCTTCTGTCTCACCAGGGAATCCGGTGATGACATCCGTTGATAAAGCAACATCCTCAATTTCTTCTTTGATCTTATCGGTAAGCTTCTTGAAGTCTTCCAATGAGTATTTGCGGTTCATTCTCTTTAAGACGTTCTTGCTACCTGATTGAAGTGGAAGATGGAAATGAGGGCAGAGAACGTCTCTATGCTCTTTAAATAGCTTGATATATTCATCGCTGACCTGACTTGCCTCGATAGAAGAGACACGGATACGGTAAGGCTTATCAGAAAGGGAAAGCATATCCTTTAAAAGTGCAGTAAGGTCATAATCCGGATCGTTTGGATCACGATAGGAACCGGTATCGATACCACCGATGATGAGTTCCTTGACACCATGGGAAAGGATGTCCTTTGCTTCTTTCAGAATAGAATCACGGCTTCTGCTTCTTGAGTTACCGCGGGTGAAAGGAACGACACAGTAAGAGCAAAAATTGTTGCAGCCATCCTGTACTTTGATATAGCCTCTAACATTCTTCTCTCCTTCTTCTGTAGGAGTGTCTTCATAGTGGAAGTGTCTTGAATCCTCATCGACATGATCTTTGTTCTCATCTTCTAAAAGGCATTCGATTTTCGACTTGTTTGAATTGCCAATAACGCATTTGACATTGCTGAGTTCTAAAAATCTTTCTTTGTGTATCTGGGAAGAGCAGCCCATGACATATAAAGGCTTGTCTGGGAACCTTCTAGCGATGCTTCTTGCTTTCTGAAGATCCTTTTTCTCAGCTTCATTTGTGACAGCGCAGGTGTTGAGGAAGAACATATCCGCGTCGTCATCTTTCTTAGCCTCTTCGTATCCTTCCTTGATCAGTCTTTCCTTTAAAGACTGAGATTCATATGAGTTCACTTTGCATCCTAGGGTAATGATTCTGAATTTCATTGAATTGAGTCCTTTCTTTTCTGTCTTTTCATTTCGTAATGGCTTAAATCGTTCTTCAGCTGAGGAGAAATCAAGCGTTCACTTTCAAGATGCTGAATGAAGGAAGTGCGGTCTAAGTCGAAATAGTCTTTGACAATGATGGATAATCTGTCGAATAAGTTCGTTTTATCCTTGTCCTTCATTTTCTCATCGAACAAAGGAATCTCAGCCTCTAAACCGCCATTGTCATTCATGATGTAGATGGTTTCCATCTTCTCATGATAACAGGCAAAGGAATCCTCATCGCATGACTTTAGTTTTATAACATTGCAGAAAGTGAAAAAAAGATCAGGGCCATAGACGATGAATGGATCGATCAAAGATGCCTTATCATCTTTCAGCAGAGTATCATACGGGAAATGATAGAACACATCTGGATGCAGGAAATATCTTGAATTGATCGACCTAGAATAGGTAGGGATGAAGATAGGATTATCCTTGTCTTCCATTTGAGGAAGCATGGAAAGGAACTTATGATACTCATTCAGATTGAAATCAATCTGATGTTTCGTCAGGTATTCGTTGATCTCTTTACGGTTGTTCAGCCCGACAAGAACGATATATGCTTTCAGCAAATGAAAGAAGTCGGTATCATTTCTATAAATTCTAGTGGCAGGTGAGAAATAGGAGAGATGATTCTGAAAATACCGTTCTTCTTCTGTATCAGCGAGACTTTTTGGATTCTTCCAGCAAAGATAATCTAATAATGTTTTTTTCATATTCATAGTATTGTAAGTCATTTAAGAAAGAGAACAAAGGAAAAACAAAAAATGAA
>CAVALL010000009.1:0-43295 GCA_963589675.1 Alistipes onderdonkii
TACCCGTCTATGAGCTTTCCAAGCCCACCTCTTCAGCCTCTTGAGTATCGCTCCAAAATGGTGTCCGTTTTCAACGGCAAGTTATATTCTATAAAATTTTCAAACTTTGTCAAGAAAAATCCGCTTCATATCGTAAATAAGAGTAAGAAAATGCTATAATTCTAATATGATTTACACAATTACAGATAAAGATTGCAACCAACGCATCGATAAATTCCTTAAGAGAATGTTAAAAGACGCCCCTGTCTCCTTCCTTTACAAGATGTTCAGACAGAAAGATGTCAAAGTCAACGGAAAGAAAGCTAGCATTGACTATATCTTGAAAGAAGGGGATGTCGTAGACATCTATCTGAAGGAGGAACTTCTCAATCAGTTCCACAAGGAAGCCTTGCTTAGACCAGTCAAGGCTGATTTTCCTATCCTATATGAGGATGACAACATCCTTGTCATCGACAAACCGAAGGGTCTACTTGTCCATGGAGACGAAGGTGAAAAGAGAATCACCTTACAGAACATGGTTCTCAATTACCTGAAGGATAAAAGAGAATGGGATCCAGACTCCTTGACTGGATTCATCCCTTCTCCTGCCCATCGATTAGACCGCAACACTTCCGGTATTGTCATATTCGGAAAGAATCTTCCTGCCTTACAGGAATTACTCACTCTCTTCCGTGAAAGGACACAGATTGAAAAGAGATACACCCTTTTAGTTCGTGGCATCACATCCGAAAGAGGAGAGATCAATTATCCACTCATCAAGGACAGCACGAAGAAGATGGTCAAAGTCGGAACCATCCAAAAAGGAGCAAAGCCTGCTTTGACACGCTTCCACCGTTTGAAGTCCTATGCCTGTGGATTCTCCCTTGTCGAAGCAGAATTACTGACCGGAAGAACCCATCAGCTCCGCGTCCATTTTGCTGCCATCGGTCATCCGATTGTCGGAGACAGCAAATACGGAGACTTCAAGGTCAATGACAATTTTGAAAAGATGTATGGATTGAAGAATCAATTCCTCCATGCCTCCTATTTCAAATTCGATAAGATCGATGGTGTCTTATCCTATCTCTCCGGAAAAGAGTTCACATCACCTCTTCCTGAGAAAGAGGTGAAGATACTTTCCTCCATTTCAAGGATTCAGTGAAATGACTCTTTCGATTCTGATTTTGCTTATTTTCCCTCTCTTTCTCATTCCTTCGCTCTTTCTATCCAAGAATCGATTAGATCTTTACCTTTTCTGTGCTTTTCCCTCTCTTGTCTTGGTTCTCTTGCTCTCTTTGATCGACATCTCTTTTCCCGCCTATGAGATCAATGAGAAGATCGGAACTGCCTTCCTTCCTATGTGGAGTTGGATATTCAAAGGATACAAGGAACTGAATGAGAGTGAACTTGTTCATCTCTCTGTTTCCTTTACCTATCTTCTCTTTTACTTCATCTGTTATTTCTTTTTCTACATTCCTCTCAAGTTCATCTTCATCGGAAGCAATCCGAATATCCATAAGCCGATCAAGACCATCACAAGAATCTTAAGCATCATCCTCTTTCTCTTCTCCACCTATGGCATGGCTTTTGCCTTTTTAGCATCCATCAGGCAGATATTACCCTTCCCGGATGGATTCTTATCCTTCCTTTTCAATCTGATCTATCGTATCGAGGTATAGAATGGAAGACTATCTCAAGTTTTATTTCTTAGCGGAAGAGAGCGGTTGGGACTGTACCAACTATGCTTTTGAATACCGCGAGAAACTGCTCTCTTCCGGTACCTATCAGGTCATCACGATCAATCTTCTCGGTGCGAAGAATCACCTCGGGGAAAAAGCACAGCAGCTCTGTGAGCAATTCGCTACCTTAGACAAGGAGCCAAAGACTTTGAAGGATGTCTTCATTTTGGAGAACACATTAAACTATCTTGCCTTAAACTCATTCCCGGAATATTACCTGAACCCCTTAGCCATCAATCCTCGCTACAGTGGGGATGTGACGACAATCGGAGATCTCATCTTCGATATCCAAGGTCAGGAGAAGAGTCTCAATGAGTGGATTTTAGATGAGACGGTACCTTTGGATGATAAGAAGGAAGAAATCAACAATCAACTAGACTATTACCTAAACGATATGAACCAGTTGGTCGGTAAATCACTCGATATCGTCAAGAAACGTGCCTTTTCCAAAGGAAATGACAAGAAAGAGTCGATTACCCGTGCTATTGAATATGCATCCTTTGTCATGCTTCATATCTGTCTTTTCCTACTTATCGTCTATCCCTTTGAGGAGTTCCGTTCCTCTCTTTATATGATGAACAGCGGAAAGGTGATGTTCTACATCTGGATTCTCTTTCCACTCTCTGTCTTTCTCTATGATATCTTCTTCATCCTCTTCCACTGCTATAAGTCTGTCATTTCCGAGCCTTACAATTATGCAAGACGTTTCTTGAAGAAGAATGTCAACAAGGTCTATGAAGACATCAGGAACAAAAAAGAGGAACTCTACAACTATATATGCGGTGCCATCAATAACCGCATCACCTTGAAGAATGATATCAAAGACTTCTCAAAATTGTCTTCTAGCTATGTCGACATCGAGAAAGTCATCACAGCCGATGAATTGAAAAAGAAGAAGCCCTATCAGATCCTTCACTTCCTTCTCTTCGCCTTTGGAACACTAGCCTATGTTATGGCTTTCTTCTCCATTGTCATTTATGTCGTAGGAATGGTCTTTCAGACCTCAATATAATATGAATATCAACGGAACAGAATATCAGGACATCTTCCATCTTGCACTCGACATCTATAAATCGAGTGACTATTTTGCAAGGGAACTGAGAAAAGATGAACTCCTCTCCTTCATCAAGAATGAGGATGAGAGCAAGTATGAAAAGATTGTAAAGCTATCTCTCTTATCCCTTCCCGATGATGTCTTTGTCTTCAAGGCAAGCTATATCCTCAATCCTTTCATGTCCTTGAGAATCAAAGGGTTCTGCTTTGATAACTATAAGCAGTTAGGAGAAGCTCTTTTAGCCTTCTCTCCTAATCCCAATCCTATCTTGACTGAACTATTACGATACTCTCTTATCAGCAAGCATATGGAAAGCATTTACTATCAGGGAACGAATAAGGAAGAATATGAAAAGATTCTCTTCTTTGAGAAACAGGCAGAGACGAATCTTCCTTATGCATATTTCTCCTTAGGATACTATCTAAGCAAGAAGACAACCATCATCTACGAAGGAAAAGAGTATCAGGATATCTTCGATTTGACCTACTTCCTCTGTAAAAAGGAAAAGGATCTTAATTCTTTAGGAGCCTACTTATCCAAGTCTCCTCTTTTAAAGGCCTATTCCGAATACGGAAAACATAGCAAAAAGATGGAGGAATACCTCCACATCTGCTCAGAAGTCGATAAAAGTGAGAAGAAATTGGATAATTTCCTGACCAAAAAGAAGAAGCATGAAGCAGAATAGAATATTTCAGTTTATGAAATAAAGAAGACTGAAATTCCAGGTATCATTCTTATTGTTCTATAGAGATAAAATCTCTATAATAATTTGCGTAGAAATTTTAACGAGGCAACACTATGGACTATAAAATCAAAATGCAGGAATGGCTAGACAGCGACTTAGTCAGTGAAGAAGACAAGAAACAGATCAGACTTTCCAGTGTAGACACTCAGAAGGAAATGTTCTCTACCTACATCCACTTCGGAACAGCAGGAATGAGAGCATTATTAGGCCCTGGAACATCCAGACTCAATCTGATCACAGTGAGAAAAGCTGCCATCGGTTTAGCCAACTACCTGTTATCCACATACAACGATGAAGTGAGAGAAAGAGGCATTGCCATCTCTTTCGATAACAGACACTATTCCAAGGAATTCCGTGACTTATCCGCTAAGATCTTCAACGAGATGGGAATCCCGGTCTACACCTTCCGTGACCCACATCCGACTCCGGAACTCTCCTATACCGTCAGAAAGCTTAACGCCATCGCCGGTGTCATGATCACAGCCAGCCACAACAACAGAGAATACAACGGCTACAAGATCTATGACCAAAAAGGCTGTCAGGCTGTCTATGAGTTCATCGATGGCATCATCAAGACCATCAATGAGCTTCCGGATGAACTTCATGTCGACTACAACAAAGTCGATGAGAAGGATTATGCAAAGACTGTCTATCTCGATGATGACAAAGAGTACGATATCGACTTCGTCAACAAAGAGCTCACTACTTCCTTATACAAGGACTATTTCAAGGGGGAAAGACTGACAAAGATCGTCTTCACTCCTCAGTGCGGATGCGACTGCAAAGTTGGACCGATGGCTCTTAGAGGCGCTGGCTATGAGGTCGAAACCGTCCCAGGACAAGACTATTTCGATCCCGATTTCACCAACACCAAGAATCCAAACCCGGAGACCGAGGACGCCTATCTTCTTGCCTATTCTCATCTTGATAAGCTCAACAAGGAAGGAAGAGGATTCAACCTCATCCTCTGCACCGATCCGGATGCAGACCGCTGCGGACTTGCCTTCCTCAACAGCAAAGGCGAGATTCAGCGTTTCACCGGAAATCAGACCGGAGCCCTTTTGATCGACTTCATCCTCTCTACCATGGATAGAAGAGGAACCCTTCCGAACAATGGTGTTCTTTGCAATACCTTTGTCACAGGAAGCCAGGGTGCAAAGATTGCTTCCTTCTACCATGTCAAAGTCAGAACAACAGCCACTGGATTCAAGTACATCGGAAATATGGCTGACCGCATCGAAGAAGAAGGTGAGAAGTACATCTTCGGATATGAGGAATCCTACGGATACCTCCTCTCCGACTTCATCCGTGACAAAGACTCTTTGCAGAGCATTGTCGCTATCGCTGATATGTGCGAATACTATCTTAGACAGGGAAAGACACTCGATGTCGCTTTAGCAGACTTGGATAGAAAGACAGGACACTATGTCAATACTCAGGTCTCTGTCATGTTCTCTGGAGCGGATTGCTTAACTAGAATGAACAACGAAGTCAATAACCTCAGAAAGACTCCTTTCACCACTCTTGGTGGATTGAAGGTCAAGACACTCTTCGACTATCTTGATAGAAGAGTCATCCATATGGATACTAACACAAGTGAAGAGATGAATCTTCCTGATATCGATAAGACAAACTGCCTACGCTTCGACTTTGAAGAAGGTGGATTCTTAGCGATTCGTCCTTCCGGAACCGAACCGAAGGTCAAGTTCTACATCGAGATCGTCGGAAAGAATGAGGAAGAAGGAAAGAAGCTTTCCGAAAAGATGGCAGACGAGTTAAAGAAGATCATGGGATTATAAAGTCTCATCTAGATCGATTCAAACTGAAAAATGTTCCTTCGTGCTAGTGGCACGAAGGAATTTTTGATAACAAAAAATCTATTCTCCGAAAATGAAAGCATCAGATTCAGGAAATAGATGATAAACGGATTGACTCTTCCTTATTTTCCTTCGAAGAAGGCTTTCAAGGTAAGATAGATACCCTCATGATCATTGTCATCCAGGGTGATATTTCGAATGATGGACTTTAGATGCGGATTGGCGTTTTTCATTGCAAATGGTACACCAGCGGTGGTGAGCATCTCGACATCGTTTTCTGCATCGCCAAAGGCGATGGTATGAGCTCTATCGATATGATAATACTTCTGTAAGAGTGAAATTCCAGTGGCCTTGCTTCTTTTCAGTGAGCCGAATTCCGATACGGTCTTGACTCCATACCAATGACGTAAGAACAAAGAGTCATCATAAAGAGGAGTATCGATCACTTTCTGTTTTCCGCCTTCCTTTGTCTGAAATACGAAGGCGTAGACATCTTCATTCAATGTTTCCTCCAATGGTCCATAGATCAGTTCCATGCCTTCATGATTAAACATCTCATTGAAGCCTTCTTCATGGTCTGTATAATAGACTCTCTCTTCGCTTTCAGCAAAACAGTGAATCAGTTCTCCCTTTTCAAAATGGGAAAGGAAATCCAGAACGGATTCCTTCGTATAGAATTCATCATAGCGAGGGAAGGACTCATCTTTTGGATCATAGACACAGGCCCCGTTATAGGAGATGATCGGACCATCTAATCCTAATTCATCATAATAGGGAAGGATTGCTCTTGGTGGACGACCGCTAGCCAAAGCGATGACATGTCCTTCTCTTTTCAGTTCCTTCAAATAGGATGCTGTCTTCTCCATGATATGCTTGCTCTCATCAAGGAGTGTACCGTCTAAATCAGAGACGATTAAAAATTTTTGATTATTGTTCATGTTTTCATTGTAACAAAAAGAAAACACGATTTCTTTATAAAGTGCTTTCGTTTACAATATTATGGTGCAACAATTACAAATCTTTTCACTTACATCAGAAAGGAGACTACCATGAAACGATATAAACCTCTATCTCTTCTGTTCCTTCCTCTTCTTCTTTGTTCCTTTAAGACAGAAGACAATAAATCATACGCCAACAAGCAGGAATTCGATGGAAAAGCCTATGACAAGACTCAGATGATGGACTTTACGGATAGCAGTGAAGATGAGATCAAAGACTACTACCATTATTCAGATATGATCACAAAGAAAGGGGATGACTTAAAGGAATACCTCTATAACATCATCTCTAATGATAACTACTTCATTCCTTATGGAACTTCAACCTCTTCTGGTGTCGGTATGTGGTATGAGATCACAGATCGAAACTGGGATATCTCAAATAGCATTGATCCATCCACATTCAAATTCGGAGGAGAGAATCCAGAGGACTACTATCTTGTCAACTTCTACTTCGAAAGCTCCGCCAATTATGATAAGAACAAAGCGACGAATAACTCAGTCAATTCCACTGCATTGAAAGCCGTGGAAGGAGCGACAAAAGTTGACTATGTCAATAAGACCAAGCCAAAGGGTGTATCAACGGACAAAGAGCATCTTTGGGCTAAGAACCACGGATTCAAAGTTGTCGAGAATAACAAAGATGTTTTCGCTAACGGCGCACCGACTGACCTCCATCACCTCGTTGCAGCGGATGGAAACACAAACTCTGCCGGACATAATGATAACTTCTTCGGAGAAGTGAAGAGCAAGAGCGATTCCAAGACCATTTACTCCTATTACGCAGATGGAACAACCGCCGTCTCTGGTTACTTAGGAAAAGACAATAACGGAAACACAGTCTTTGAACCGACAGATGAATGGAAGGGCGATATCGCACGTTCCATGCTATACATGGCAACCCGTTATAGCAAGGACAATGGAGATAATCAGACTCAAGCTGAACCCTGCCTTACCTTCGATGATAATGGAAGCTATACGGATGAAAGTACAAACGGAAAATATGATAGAAGCAAGTTCCACGGCTATCATCCTAATCTCTCTACCTACCTGAAGTGGAACAAAGAGGATCCTGTCTCCAAATACGAGTATCACAGAAACAATCTCATCTATAAGAACGTACAGAAGAACAGAAATCCATTTGTGGACTTCCCGTCTCTTGCCGATTGGGTATTTGCAACAACGACTGAGACAGAACCTAGCATCGCTTCTCCTGTTGATGACAATCCTTATGCAGTAATCGACTTCTCCAAATTGGAAAAGAAATATCAGCTCCATGTTGAAGATAGTCTCAAACTGGATCTGAGCTTTGGTAGCATCAGTGACCTGACTGTTGATTACGATGATAGTCATCTAACAATGTCTTCCGACAAAAAGACATTCGTAGCCAAGAAAGCAGGTGAAACGACTATCACCTACTCCTATACGGATGAAGAAGGAAAGACGATATATCATTCTACTACAGTTGAGATCAAAGATAAGATCATCCTGCTCTCTGTCAAACCCGATACCGGTGTCATTGACCATATGAATTTAGTCACTGGTGAAGAGTATACATTCGAACTTGGATTCAAGAGCAATGACGCCTTCTTCTCCGATGAGAAGATTATCTACTCAACCGATGATACTAGTATCATCTCTGTAACAGACGCAGGTAAAGTAACCGCCTTAAAGAACGGAGAATGCACGCTCTATATCATCGTAAAGGGCGATAAAAGTGAAAAGACATTACTGAAGATCAATGTCAAAGTCACCCTATCTGAAGAAGAGCAGAAGAAGAGACAACTCTATATGATCATCATCGCAGTTGCAGCCTTCTTGCTCATTGTCATCTTCCTGATATTCGTCTTGCTCATCAAGAAATCTGGCAAGAAAAACAACGCAAAAGATTATACAAAAGTATATAATAAAAAGAGCCCGAAGAAGAAATCATCCAAGGGCGGAAATAAGAAAACGAGGAAATGAAAATGGCTGACGAAGAAAAAGTAGAAGAAACAAAAGAAGAAAAGAAAGAAGAGAAGAAGGAGAACGGATTCTCCAAGTTCTTCAAGAAGATCGGTAAATCCATCTCTGACAGCAACAGAGAGGATAAGCTTGCAAAGGCATATCGTAATAGAAGTGGTGTACAGGAATTCTCAATCTATACCGATTCTGATTCCTTATTCTCCATGCACACCTATTACGGCGTTCTGGATGAAGGAATGAAGGAAGTCACACTCTACACAGAAGTAAAGGAAGAGGATGTTCCTTTCTCCAGTGTCCTTTCCACTATCGCTGATGGTGAGAAAGAACTTCCTAGACGCTTCTATCTCTTAGACAGAAGAGTCGAAAACGTCGACATCGAAATCGAAGAGAAGGATGATAACGACAACGTGGTCAAGAACACCTATTCCCGTCCTGTCACCATCTTCACTATCGATCCTGACATGAAGGAAGTTCAGGTCATCAAAGTCAAGAACACCTACTACCTCAAACACGAAGGAAAGTAAACAAATAAATAAGGGGCGGCCTTGTTGCCGTCCTTTTATCACCTCAAAAAGAAATGGCTACCCTCAATATTCTGCGGATAGCCATTTTCTTATTTGTTTTTGAATTTTCTCTTTAACCAAGAGAAGACACCGTTGCTCTTCTTGCTTTCGATCTCATCGAATTTGTTGATGAGTTCTTTCTGTTCGCTATCAAGTGACTTCGGGAACTTGACATTCACAGTGACATACTGGTTACCGACCTTTCCGCTAGGAAGAGTGATACCCTTGTTTGTCATACGAAGAATCGTTCCTGGTTCTGTGCAAGGAGGAATGACTAAGTCACAGTCTCCTGTTACAGTAGGAACAGTCACGGTAGCACCTAATAAGGCATCAGAAATCGAAATCGGAGCATTGATATAGACATCGGCACCTTTTCTGACGAATGTCTGAGAAGGCTTGACGTTGAATGTGACGATAAGGTTACCGTTTGCGCCACCATTGACACCCGGTTCACCTTTGCCTTTGACATTCATTCTATCGCCGGTATCGACACCATGCGGAATATTGATTGTGATCGTTTCAGACTTTCTGACACGGCCGCTTCCTTTGCACTCTGAGCACTTATGCGTGACCTTCTTACCTGTACCATTGCAATCCGGACAGATATCTTCTGTCTCAGCCATACCAAAGATGGTCTGTCTTCTAGCGCGGACTCTTCCTGTGCCTCTACAGGTTGAGCAGGTTGTCACATCGCTTGGAGATTCAGCACCAGTGCCGTGGCAGTGCGGACAGGCATCCACATATTCCAAAGGAATATCAACCTTAGCACCTTTGACAGCATCGTCAAAGGAAAGATTGACCTGAACGATCTTGTCATCACCGTTTCTAGGCATATTGCTGCGTCTAGAGCTTCTTGTTCCTCCACCGAAGAAGGAAGAGAAGATATCGTTGATGTCACCAAAATCACCAAAGTCAGCGCTTGAGAATCCATTAAAGCCGCCTTGGAATCCGTTGGCACCGTTATTATCGAAAGCGGCATGACCGAACTGATCATACTGTTTTCTCTTATCGGCATTGCCTAAGACTTCATAAGCTTCCTGGACTTCCTTGAACTTCTCTGGGGCATCAGGTGACTTGTTCAAATCAGGGTGATACTGTTTTGCGAGCTTTCGATAGGCGCTTTTGATTTCGTCCTGTGTCGCGTTCTTGTCAACGCCTAACACTTCATAATAATCTCGTTTTTCAGCCATCGAGGATGACCTCCTATTCTAACAAGAAGCCCGGAAGCAAATTCTCCCGGGCTCAAGTTCATCTTTTACTTGTTATCGTCTTTCTTCTCTTCGAATGTTGCATCGACAACATGCGGATCGTTTCCGTTGTCAGCGGAAGCATTTCCACCGGCATTGTTTGTGGATGCATTGGCCTGGGCCTGAGCCTGAGCCTGAGCCTGATAGACTTTGTTAGCAGCCTGCTGGAGTTCAGCAATCTTGGCTCTAACAGCATCGAGATCATTCTTATCAAGGCTTGCCTTGATTTCATCTCTGATCTGCTTGACCTGGTTCTTTGTGTTCTCGTCGATCGGATGCTGAGGATCATTCATAGAACGGTCGATATTGTCGATTAAAGCCTGAGCCTCATTTCTAGTATCGGCGTCTTGCTTTCTCTTATCATCTTCAGCCTTATGAGCTTCTGCTTCATGAACCATCTTATCAATTTCATCTTTAGAAAGACCAGAAGAGTTGGAAATTGTGATGTGCTGTTCAGCATTGGTATCCAAATCCTTAGCGGAGACGGAAACAATACCATTGACATCGATGGAGAAGGTAACCTGAATTCTCGGTTCACCACGTCTTGCAGGACGGATGCCTTCGAGTTTGAACTGGCCTAAGAACTTGTTGTCTGTGGCCATCGGTCTTTCACCCTGGAAGACCTGAATCTCAACACCAGGCTGATTGTCTTCAGCAGTAGAGAAGACCTGACTCTTTGTGGTAGGAATTGTGGTGTTTCTAGGAATCATGACGCTCATGACTCCGCCGAGAACCTCAATACCCAAGGAAAGAGGAGTGACATCGAGAAGGACAACATCCTTGACGTCTCCACGGATGACACCACCCTGAATAGCAGCACCGACAGAGACAGCTTCATCTGGGTTGACAGACTGATTCGGTTTCTTGCCGTTGCATAAACGGGTGACAAGGTCGACAACAGCAGGCATTCTTGTCGAACCACCGACAAGGATGACGTCTGTGATTTCATTGATGGAAAGAGATGCATCAGCAAGAGCCTTTTCAAACGGAACACGGCAACGATCGATCAAATCGGCAGTGAGATCCTGGAAGGCAGCTCTTGTAAGAGTGGTTTCGAAGTTGACCGGTGCTCCATCCTTGAATCCGATATAAGGCAAGGAGATGATGGTCTGTGTCTGAGAGGAAAGGTTGATCTTAGCCTTCTCAGCTTCATCACGAAGTCTCTGGAGAGTCGGTCTATCCTTGACATTATCCTTAGAGAGATAGATTCCGCACTGATTTCCGATTTCACGGATGAGCCAGTCGATGATGTGGTTATCCCAGTCATCGCCACCGAGGTTGGTATCACCAGAGGTGGAGAGGACTTCGAAGGTTCCGTCACCGATATCGAGGATGGAGACATCTAATGTACCACCGCCCAAATCGAAGACAAGGATCTTACCAGACTTCTTACTATCCATACCATAAGCCAAAGCGGCTGCTGTAGGTTCGGAGATGACACGGACAACATCAAGGCCGGCGATTGTACCAGCATTCTTGGTTGCCTGTCTTTGATCATCATTGAAGTAGGCAGGGCAAGTGATGACAGCTTTCTTGACTGGTGCTCCTAAATACTTTTCAGCATAGCTCTTCATGTAGGAAAGGATCTTGGCGGAAATCTCTTCCGGAGTGAAATCCTTGTTGATGCATGCGATATGAGTCATGCTTCTTGTACCCATCTTTCTCTTGATGGAGTGAACAGTGTCAGGATTTGTCAAAAGCATACGCTTTGCAGCATTGCCGACAATCTCATCACCATCTGCCTTGAAAGAGACGACAGACGGACAAGTATTGGTTCCTTCCGGAGAAGGAATGACCTTGACAGTCTGGTCATCCTGCATATAGGAAACAACAGAGTTTGTAGTACCTAAATCGATACCTAAGATTACTTCTTTAGCCATAATTTATATCCTCCTGAATTTGGTTATTTCTTTTCTGATTCTTTCGAATCTTCAACTGTATCTTCTTTCTTCTCAACCGCCTTGGCTGTTACAATGACGCCGGCAGGACGGAGAAGATGTTCATGAAGGGCATAGCCCTTGCAATAAACTTCTGCGATCTTATTGTCTTCCTCACCGTCAACGGTGGAGAAGGCCTGCATCTTGTGCGGATCATATTCAGACCCGATTTCCGGAGCGATGATGCTGACTCCTAACTGGGTAAGAGTATTGATCATCTTGGAATGAATCATTTCGAAGCCCTGAACATATTGTTTGATCTTCGGGTCATCGGAAGGATTCTTCAAAGCGAAGTCGAAGCTATCCAATGTCGGAATCAATTCCTCAACGAAGGATTTGCTAGCGTAGCGCTTAGCATCATCACACTCCTTCTGAACTTGTTTACGAAGGTTAGCCATATCGGCATAGGCTTCATAATACTTGTTCTTCCAGTCATCTTTTTCTTTATCTGCCTTTTCATATAGGCTTTGAGATTCCTGAACCTTTTTCTTCAGTTCATCAATCTCCTTTTTAAGAAGGTCTATCTCGGAAGGTTTCTTTTCTTCAGTTTTTTCTGGTTTCTTATCTTCCTTGATTTCTTCTTCCTGTTTTATTTCTTTTTTGTCTTGACTCATTTCTTCACTCCTTTCTTCGTAGTGGTCTTTGTTGTCTTCTTCGTTGTCTTTCCTTCGCTTTCATCGCTTACTGTCGAGACAGGAACGAGTGATGTGCTGCTGCCAGGAGAAGAGAAATAATATTTGTTCAACATATAGACAACATATTCCAGGGCGGAAAGAATCTTTTTGTAATCCATTCTTTTCGGACCGACAACCGCAATCTGATCTTTGCCGTTCACCGCTTTGGATATGATGGCGAAGTCACCTTTGTTCTCATTGGTGAATCCGACATTGCAATATCCGAAGTTATCATTCTCTGACAAGTTCTTCTGGAGGCTTGTCGGGTCTTCCAAGGTTTCTACGGCGGATAAGAACGAGTTGATGTCATTGCTGAATTCCGGTAGGTTCAAGAGATTCTTCTGTCCGTACACCTGATAATGTTTCTTGGTGAAGGATAAGAGAGTTTCCATGAACGCCTGAATGACAAGATCGCCTTCTTTTCCGAAGAGGGATGTGGCAATCGGCTTCAACAGCCTTGCCTTATCTTCCAACTCGGATATCGGAGTTCCGCTTAGACGGTCATTCAGTAATGAAACAGCATTCTTCAATGTCTCATAGGAATCCGGTTTCTTGTTATCGATGACAAATGTCTTCTTCTCGACATATCCCGAATCCGTGATGAAGATACCCATAGCGGAATTATCGGATAGTTTCAAGAGTTGAACGGAGACAAGCTTCTCATCGTTTGCCTTTGGTCCTAAGACAACTGTTGCCATCTTCGTCATCTCGGATAAGATCTCGCAGGACTGGGAGAGAACATCCTCCACACTCTTGCTTTTGTTCTTGAGAATGTGTTGGAATTCTCTTTGGAATTCGATGTCGACTGTCGACATCATGGAAGAGTTATCCAATTTTTCAAGATAGTACTGATATCCTTTCGAAGAAGGAACACGGCCTGAAGAGACATGAGTCTTTTCGAGGTATCCTTCCTTCTCTAGCTCCGCCATCGCATTTCGAATGGTAGCGGAAGAGCATTTCAATTGATACTTCTTAAGCAATGTCTCTGAGCCAACCGGCTGAGCAGTTCGGATGAACTCTTCAACGATGGCTTTTAAGATTTCTTCTTTTCTTTCCAGTTTCATCCTAACCTCCTTAGCACTCAATCTCTCAAGTGCTATTGATATTATAAATAACTTTTTAGCAATTTCAAGTCTTGAGTGCTAATTTTTCAAATTTCTCATTTTTACCCACCCTTATATATAAATAAGGATGGATCAAGGAAGAACAAATAGAATGAAATTTGAAATATATGGAAAAGAAGGAAATCCAGGCATGTCTTTATCGACGGCGGGCAGTTTGCACAAAGCAATAAATTCATCCGTAGAATCATGACACCATTCCTCTATTTCGCTATCCTTAGTCTCTATAAGAAGAATGGAGAAAACCTAGGAAAGATACTTTGATGTGATGATAAAGAACTAAGGCCCTACTTTGTTGAGGCAGGAAAAGAACTGACATACAAGAATATGAGAAGACAATTATCCGATAGTCTTATCAATAAACCACTTCCAAAAATTAGTACTGAATTGCAAAAGCATTGTTTCATCGAATTCAGAGGCATAGAAGAGCATTTTAAGTATCCTGATGTCAACTTTCCAGTTTTTGATAGATATAACCACATGCAGTATCAGATAAGAGACCCAAAGGGTTTTGCTGATATGCTTATCTATATCATCGAGAATGATACGATGCCTACGTTACCATACTTGAAGTAAAGAAAAGCGCAGATTTCTCTGCGCTCAATTTGTTTATCCGTTCTTTTTCGGATGGGCGATAAGGAGATGAATATCAACACCTTTCTCACGGAATTTTGTCTCATATTCCGTCTTAGGAAGGTAATCAACTTTTTCTGAGTAAAATGGTTCAATGACCTCAAAATCATAGAGGTCAACGGATCTGAAATATTCGACAGTGTCATTGAACAAGTCTGTATTGTCCGTTCTAAAGTAGAGTGTTCCACTCTCTTTCAGGATGCGAAGATATTCTTTTAGCATCGTCGGATAACTGAGTCTTCTATGCTGTTGTTTTTTCTTCGGCCAGGGATCTGGGAAGTTGATATAGATATTATCCAACTGATGATCTTCAATCAGCGGGAAGATTCTTTCAATCGGTGCATTGAGTAGAAGGAAGTTTTTCTGTGTATCTTTTACTTCTGCGCCTTTCTTGACTGCAAGAGCAAATGCATTGCGATTGATTTCAACTCCAAGATATCTGCTTTCCGGATGGAGAGCAGAGATTCCTAAAAGGAATCCTCCACATCCAGAACCGATTTCAAGATTCGGATATTCTTTGACTTCCTCTGGATTGAAATCGGAAAGATTTCTACTGATGTCCTTATTGGCCTCAAGGACTTCATCTGACCATTTGCGGTGTCTCAGTCTCATCTTAGAAAGGCTTCTTTCCTGATCTTAAATATTCGGATAGATCATAGATAGCGTGAGCATAGATTTGCATATTGTCATAGAAATCAGAGAGAGGGAAGAACTCATCATTTCCGTGCATACGATAATCTCTTCCGATGAACTGGGCTCCGAAAGCAACAGAGTTCTTGCTTTCACGTGCATAGGTACCACCACCGATAGCAAGAGGTTTGGAGAGTGTGTCGCCAGTCTCTTTCTGATAGGAGTTAAGAAGGATACGGATGAAATCTGAATTCGGATCTGAGACAAAGCCATCGCTTCCACCTAACTTTGTGACATTAGCTTTCGTACCTTTCTGAACGAAGGTAAGAACATCATCAGCGGATAAGGAAGCCGGGAATCTTAAATTGACAAACAAGGAGAGTTTGCCGTTCTGATAAGAGATACGGCCAATGTTATAGGATGTTTCACTGAAATCCTTGTCCCTGAAGTTTCCGTGGAACGCTTCACCCATGCCATCCTCATAGTTTTTGAAAATAGTGAGAAGAGTATCGTTGTGATAGTACTCGCCGAGGAAGTTGAGAAGATGAAGTCCGGCATTGACACCATTCCAAGGCATGGATCCATGATATGGTTTTCCGAGCATGGATAATTTGCCTTCCTTGAATTCACCTTTGACAACCTTATTCTTGTCAAGGTAAACAGCAAGAGCTTCCTTGACCTTTTCTTCATCATCATCGATGATGCAGCTCGCTTCCGCCAAGACGATGTTCAAAGCGGAACCCAGTGAGAAATCTCTTACGTGTTCTAATGAAATGTCATAATCTGCTTCATAAGCATAGATGGACTTTTCAGCGTAGATAAGCGGATAATCAGCATCCGGAGAAATACCAAGTATCGGATATTCTTTCTTCATCGTATGGAAATAATGTTCCAAGCAGAGGGAATCATTTTCCTCATTTCCACCGAAGAGGAAACGGAGTTTGTATCCGCCTAACATATTCTTGTCCATAAGAGCTTTCACAGCATAGAGACAGGCAATAGCGGGGCCTTTGTCATCACTAGAGCCTCTTCCGTACATTGTGTTTCCATCTTCCAATGTAAGCTTGAAAGGATCATGAACCCACTTTGCTCTATCGACAGGAACGACATCGCAGTGTCCATAGATATCAAGGATCTTATCACCCTTTCCATAAGTGAGCTCTGTCACATAGTTGTCACAGCGGTTCACTTCAAAGCCAAGCTTTTCTCCTAACTTAGCGACATAGGCTAAGGCATCTTCGACACCCTGTCCAAAAGGCATGGTCTCACTCTTTGTCGTGGGGTCAAGAACAGAGGGAATAGAGACTAGTTCTTTCCAAGTCTGTAAGGCTTCTTCTTTATACGGGGCAACTAACTTCTTAAACTCCGTATCATTCATCTTCATCGGTTCAGCATTCTCTTTCATATTGATTGTTTCCTTTCTAATATTGATACATCATGTCCACTGATCTTTACTAATCCTTTCAAGGTATGAGCTAAATCATAAATGACTTCATCGTCTATCCATGACTTAAGATGATCTTTGACTAAATAGGCATTTCCACCAGTCAGTATCACAGCCGCTTCCGGATTATCATACTCTTTCTTGATAGCCTTTATCATGCCGGCAATCAAGGATGAAACTCCATTGATAACTCCGGACGAAATGCATTCCTCGGTCTTCAATGATACTAGCGGGGGATTCTTCATAATCGGCGAATTCTTCAATAAATCAGTCTTAGAATGGAGGATTTCCGGGAAAGAGGAGAGTCCTGGGAAGATCTGACATCCACGGAAATAGGAATTCTTGTCAAGATAGAGAATCTTGCTTGCTGTTCCCAAGTCAATGACAATCATGCCTTTGGCATGGTTTTCTTTGACAATATCACAGAAGAGATCACTTCCAAGGATATCGATGTTATCCACCTGAATGTGATTCTCATCCGCATACTTTCTCATCACATTTGCATCCATATAATGGATATTGCAAGATGGGAAGAATTCATTCAATGCATCTTTGAGGTTGGATAAGCCTGTAGAATTCACGGATGAAACATAGACATCAGAAATCATGCTTTGCTTTTGAATAAAGGAGTAGATATTTGTTCTTGAACGTGTTTCTACTTTTTCAATAGACCATTCGTTTTGATTTACTAAAAGAATATCAATTGTAGAATTACCGATATCGGCATAGAGAATCGATGGATTCTCAGAAAATAGTTGATTGTTTGACATAGCCTCAACATTATAGCATGATAGCAAACACTCTAAGTCAAATTGATGAAACAAATGTCACACTTTTAGTGTGATACTCCCTTCTATATCCGTTCTGCGATAAGGTATTGAAAGAGATTCCAATGTGATTGTTGTTTCCTTATGTGGATGCCCGTATTTGTTCTTTTCCCCACATGAAATGATTGCTAATGACGGATTCAAAGCCTGAAGGAATGTGAAATCACTGGATGTGTTAGACCCATGATGCCCGATTTTGATGACATCTGTTTTCAGTTCCGGTTCTTCCTTTATCATTCTTCTCTCTACTTCCTTCGGTGCATCTCCCATAATGAGAAAATTCTTTTTCTTTATCGTAAAAGAATACACTCCAGAGCGATAATTGTTGTCCTCTTTCTCCGAATAATCCCAGATGTTATAGTTTCTGATCACAAGACCTTGAATCGTAAGAGTGTTATCCACTTTCATAAAATCATCCATTGTATATACTTCCTTAACTGTGAATTCATTCTGTAAGTTTTCTAAGGCGCCATTATGATCGTAATCAGAATGTGTGATGATAACAGCATCCAATGATGTTATTTTTCTTTTTCGAAAATAAGGAACTAGGCATTCTTTTGCTAAGTCTACGTTTTTCTTTCCTCCCGTATCGATCAGAATGTTGCTTCTTCCGTTACGAATCAAAGTGCAGTCACCTTGATCAACATCGATGAATGTAACTTCATAATGGGAAGTGAAATCCGGAATGAAATGAATCGATGTCAGCAAAGCTAATCCAAAAGACAACACCTTCTTTTGCCTTAAGTAATGATATCCTCTGAAAATCTCAATAAAGATATACACAAGATAGTACGTGACAAAGAAAAAAATAGATATCTTTCCACTGATCAAATAAAAGTCAATCCCTTCTATCTTTTCAGATACTACAACAAGGAAAGAGCATAAAGGATTGATCAAATAAGAGACTTGTGGGGCAACAAACAAGAGAAGGGATAAAAGAAAAAGAAAGTGAGAATAAGGAACAAGGATTAAGGATAAAAGGATAGATAGAAAGGAAAGATATCCATCCTGTATCAGATTGTACGGAAGATAAAAGACCTGAATCCTAAAATAGAACGAGAATGGATTGATTTTCTTTTTATCCTTCTTCCTTGGGAATAACGCAAAAGAAAATAGCAGCGGAAACGTATAATAGAAAGTCGGACTAGCAAGAGAATAAGGTTCAAAGAATAGCATGATGATTCCAGTCAAAGAGACTCGGCTTAAGTAATCGAACTTATGTTCTGTATACTCATTGATCACTTTTAGTATTGCAAGTATTGTCAATCTCCTCAATGTGTAAGAAAAAGATGATAGATAGCAAAAGAAGATAAGTATAACAATTTCTATCAATAATGAGAGTTTCTTTCTCTTTTTTCCCAATGTCTTTTCCAATACGCGGAATAAAAAAGATAGATGAAATCCAGACAAAGAAAATAGATTCAACACCCCTAATCCATTCAATGAGGAAAGACTCTCTTCAGAATATATGCTCTCCTGAAAAAGGAAAGATTCGATAAACGGTCGTGAAATATCATTGGAATACAACAGCAAATAATTCCGTATCGGATTCTCCTTTTTGAATAGAGAAAGAGCAGTATTGGACTCTTTGATATTCAGCTCTGCAAACACGCCTTGACTATTCAGATAATCACGAAAGGAAAATCCGGATTCATAATGAGAGAAAGACAAAGTGGAAAGACTTCCTTTCACGTGAAGCAAAGAAAGAAACGATACAGAATTGTTCATCTCCAACACATAGAATCTTCCCTTGAGTGTTTGAATCAGATAATAATTTTCCTTGCTTTTGATAACGACTCCGTAACTATCAATCGTTCCATTTGTTGATTTCGGATAAAAGAAGCTAATAAGAAAGAAGAGAATCATCAAAGCAAGATAAACAAAGACTTCTCTTTTTCTCTTTTGATAACAGACTAAATATAAGAGAACCGGTATGACAAAAAGAAAATACCATATGGAATAGATTCCCGATAAAAGTCCGATCAATGCAAAGAGAAAAGAGAAGAAAAGTCTCATGCAATCGAAATCTTGTTCTTTACCTTTTCAAATGTCGCCTGTCCGACCCCTTTGACATTCATAACATCTTCAATAGCCTGATAGTCCCCATTGGAAACTCGATAATCAACAATATTAGGAGCCTGTGTCGAATTGAATCCAACTTCTAATAAGGCTTCCTCTAGTGCGATATTGATATTCACTTTATTCAACGTCGTATCCACGCAAAGTCCGCTCGTTGTTGCAAGCGGAGCAATGTAAAAGGAAGTCCTTGTCGAGATGATCAAAGACGAATTGAATGCGGATTCATCCGCATTGGTGGTAACACCACCTGCCATCGTGATCAAATCACCTAATGTCAAGGAAGCAGCGATGGAATATTCACCAGGATGATTGATTTCGCCGCTGATAGCTACTTTTACAGTATTGCCGTCATTTGTCTCCGTTGTTTTCGTTCCGCTTGTTCCTCCAGTTGTACTGCTACCTATTTTATGAACCGCAGACAACATAAAAAGACCTACTACTGTGACGACTATGCCTATGACGATTGTCTTAACCATAATCTTATCCCCCTTCACTAAGATATACACTCAGAAAGAGGAAAATCACAAAGTAGGTCTGATTTTATTTTTAGGGATTCAGAACGAAAGATTAGTTCTTGTATTCGATCTTGACGATTTCAACAGAATAGGTGATGGCTGCACTGACAGTGACAACATCGCCAACCTTGTGTCCAAGGATAGCCTTGGCAACAGGGCATTCACTGTTGATTTCACCGCTTAACGGCTTGGTGTTGGAAGTACCGATAATCTTGACGACATAGGTCTTACCATTATCGACACGCTTCAATGTGATTTCACCAGTGGCGGAAACAACATTCTTATCGATCTTGGATTCATCAATGATCTTGGCATGATCAAGAGTGTAGCCGATCTCATCGATTTCTCTTTTGATCTTTTCAAAGGTATCCTTTGCGGCATCGTAATCAGCGTTTTCGCTTAAGTCACCCATGGCACGGGCAGCGTTCAATGCAGCATCAGCCTTCGGTCTTTCGACATTGATAAGGTATTCTCTTCTTTGTTCAAGTTCTTCTTTTTTCGCTTTGGTAATTTCTTGTTCCATATTAAAACAATTCTCCTTCGATGAAAGTCCATAGAATTATATCATAATCAAGCCAAGAAAGACTCAATTATTGCATTATTTCCGCTTTTCTTTTGATGACGGGAAAAGAAGTAGGACAATTCTTATGTTTTTCATCCTAAAAAAGTCTTTTGTTTTTGATTTCATAAAGATATAATGTACTTCCCACCAATAATGTAACCGCTAACATTTATTCAACTGTACAAGGAGGACTTATGAAAATCCATCAAGAAATCAAAAAGGGAACAAGTGTTCTATCCCTCTTAAATGAAAAAGAAAAAAAGAATTATTATTGCTGTAAGATTCAAGGACGTATCCGTGAACTGAACTATGTCTTTGACCATGACGGAACCTATGACATCGAATTCCTCAACCTCGAAAATCCAGATTCCACGAGAATCTATACTACTTCGATGCGTTATCTGATCTCTTTGGCAGTCAAAGAGATCAATCCAAGACTCGAAATCCGTTTCTTCTACAACATCTCCCGTTCCATCTTCGCTAAAGTCATCTATCCGACTGGTTTTAAAATGACTTCTTCCTTTGTCTCAAAAGTAGAGGAGAAGATGAAAGAGATCATCAATAGTGATATCCCATTCACCCGCGTAAAGCTTACAAAAGAAGAGGCGATGAAAAGGTATCGTGAAGAGCATCTGACTGACAAGATCAATGTCTTGAAGTACAGAAGTGAAAACTATGTTCACGTCTATCAGACAAAACACAATGATGTCTCTTACTTTGACTATCTATACGGAATGATGCTTCCGTCTTCTGGATACCTTTCTCATTTCACACTCCGCTACTACGCTCCTGGCTTCTTAGTCCAGGTCCCAAGAAGCGAGTGCCATGGCGAAATCCCACCATTCTCCGATGAGATGAAGTTTGCCTCCTCTTTGGCAAGCACATACGAATGGGCAGAAAAGAACAAACTATCCACAGCCTATGAGACCAATCGCTTCATCAAGACATATGATGCTATGTCTCTTATCAATCTTTGTGAGGCAAGAATCAACAATATGCTCTCCGACTTAGGAAAGGAAATCGTTCAGGATAGTCATATACGACTCATCTGTGTAGCTGGTCCTTCTTCTAGCGGAAAGACATCCTTTGCAAATCGACTTCTCTTCGAACTGATGTCTAGAGGATTACGTCCGATCCGTATCTCTATCGATAACTTCTACATTCCGAAAAAGGAACTTCCGGAAGGAACCGATATCGAATCCATCGAAGCATTGGATCTCCCCTATTTCAATGATTTCATTTCGAGGCTGATTCAAGGAGAAGAGGTCGAAAATCCGATTTACGACTTTAAGACTGGAAATAGAACCTTCGGAAAAGCCATCCATGTTGATGATAATCAGCCGATCATCATCGAAGGCATCCATGCTTTAAACAACAAGATGACAGAAGATATTCCGGACTTCCAGAAATACAAGATCTATATCGCACCGCAGCCACAGGTCAACATCGATAACCATACACCGATATCCATGACCGATATGAGACTGTTAAGAAGAATTGCAAGAGATGCCAGAACAAGAGGAAGCGATGCTAGAGAGACTATCAGCATGTGGCCGAATGTCAGAAATGGTGAATTCAACTATATCTATCCGACACAGGAGAACGCAGACTTTGTCTTCGACTCCTATTACCCATATGAACCGTGTGTACTAAAGAATATCGTCTTACCTCAATTGGATAAGATCACTCCGGACATGGAAGAATTCTTGACCGCCCAGAGACTGAAGAACATGATCAAGTACTTCCTACCGATTGATGCCGATGATATCCCCTGCAATTCCTTGATGAGAGAATTCGTGGGTGGTTCTTCCTTCAAAGACGCAAGATAGAAAAAAGCCACTCCCGCGGGAGTGGCTTTTAATTCCTTAGTCAATATTTCACAAGAAACTGACTAAGAGCCTTGGATTAGTCGGCGAAGTGGATGTTGTTGGCTCTGAGACCCTTGTCGGTAGAAGCTTCTTCATAGTCGACCTTCTGACCAACTTCGGCAGTCTTGAATCCATCCATGACTAACTGAGAATAATGGAAGAAATAATCCTTGCCATCTTCACCAGTGATGAATCCATAGCCCTTTTCTTTGTCGAATTTCTTAACGGTACCCTTCATTGTCTAAACCCTTTCTTTCGCACCGATAAATTATCAATGCGATAAAAATATATCACAAAAGCATTTCAATTGAGAGATATTTTTTTAGTATTTTTTTGTAAGCGGTTATAAAGCACTGTTCCTAAGAGCCTCTTTCGGAGTGATTTTTCGCATCTGGAAAGCTAATAATAAGAAGACAATAATAGATAAAGCAAGCATTTCAACAAATGAAATCACAAAAGGAGCAATACTGGAATGATAGCTGGAAAGGGTCAATTCCATCGTATCTTTGATCATCTTCTCTGCTATTAGAGATACAGATAAAGAGGATAGGTAACTGATAAAAGAAAGTTCTATTATCAGGAAAAGATAATAGAGAAATATCTCCTTCTTTCTGTATCCAAGAGCTAACATGACCCCAACTCCCTTTTTATCCTTCTTTAATATCAAGAAGAAAGATAAAAACATAAGATATCCAGAACAGATGAATGATAGCATTGATAATATGAAAAACAACTTTGAAAGCATCATCAATGTTTTATTTATCTCCGCTATCATGTCATACATCGGAAAACTAGAAGTATACTTTCCTCCTCTTTTGATCAGTTCATCGCATTTTTCTTTTGTTGTTTTATCGAAATCTACACGCATTGTTGCATTCGTCACAGTGAAATTTTCCTTGCCTTGCTGAGTCAGGTAATACGAATACACCAGTGGGAAAAGGGCATCCTGATAGAGTGCAAGTTCATCTTCATCATAGATGGCCGATATAGTCAGTTGTCCTTCCACAAAGTAATGGCGGTAGAGATCACCCTCTTTTTTCGTCTTTTCCAATGTCAGGACATATAATTTCTCCCCAATAGCGTCACTGGCATTATTGAAGAAAGTCTCTGCCATTTTCCTAGATATCCCGATTTCATGGTTTGTCCTTGGTTTCTCACCATATAGTATCAGTGCACTGTCATAAGGATGAAAGACCAATCCGTTTCCATCCATGGATGAGAGCAAATCCGCTTTGATGACTCCGTCTTCCGTTTCCATGACAGAGCCTTGAAAGTTACCTAGATCATATTTTGAATAGGCGTTAGAATCCTGTATCCGATTGAGTTTTTCTTTGTATCGTGAGAAAAAGTACGGATTCAGAAACCCACTTATATATCCACTTGCAGTATAGGTATACATCGGAGAAGAAAAACAAAGAGAAGAAAAGACCTCTCCATTGTCATGACAAAGATCTGTTATTTCCTTCACTGAGATTCTGCTTCTATAGTCCTTGTAAATTCCAATACGATTGTAGGTATCCTCATTTCCTTTTACGTAGTATCCGGAAAGTTTCAATATCTCTAAGGTCAGATGGCTTTGCTCATCTTTGAGAAATGATAATAGAAAGTCGAGTGTCTTATCATTCTTTGTCCGGATACCCCGACACTTTACTAGAGTCCATGGCGGATATTCCCCTTTCTCCTCTTCAAATCTCTCTTTGAAATGAAGAATCTCTTTGACAAAGTAGGATGAAAAATTCCTTTTTGGAATGACGATTGCGCATCGAGAAGAAAGATACACATTCCGAATGCGGAATGAATGTTCTAAATGATAATTCCAGTCGCTCACATTCAAGATCAGATCCAAAGAGATAAGCTTATAACTCAAGATATCATTGATATAGGTGACATCCTTTTCTGTTATCTCATTCTTCTTCATTCCTGTCAGTAAATAATAGAAGCCAAAGATTGATTCCTCATCTAATTGGAGAGCTAATTCATCGTCCTTGTAGTCTTTGATATAGGATTCCAATCCTACTTCCTCTGGCAAGGTATAATTCAAAAGAGAATCGACAGAGAGTTTCTTTAACGAATAGGTCGAATTTTGATTCCGTGCCTTCAAGGACTGATTGTTTAGAAATATCTCATTCAATGAAGTCAGATAGAATATGTCTTTATCTATCACATACTCCGGATAGTTCAACAGATAATGGTTCACCTCTTCTTCCGAGGCAATCTCATATCCTGTACGTTCAATCCCTTGATCCTTGTTTTCAATGACAACGGTATTGTCCTTCATATACTTAGAGAAGGATTCCACTAAAGAGGAAGATACATTCCCAGACAGTTGAAATGAAAAAGAGGAAGAGAACAAAGACAATGTCAAAGCAAAGAAGACAACAGACATGAAACGGATATTTGCCTTTAGAAAGGAAAAGGCAGAACGAGTCTTTGCTTTCATAGGATAACTTCTTCTCACAATCTTTTCCTGAATCGTTTTGGATTCACTGATGTTTCCTTTTCTTTTCTCTTTTATCTTTCCATTGATAATCTCATAGACAGTAGCGGAAGAAGGAATAGACTCTAGTTCATGAGTTATGACGATGACCAATCTGTTTTTTGACTCTTCTTCTAAAATATCCGTGATTCGTTTCCTCAATTTCTTATCTAACGAACTCACTGGTTCATCCACTAAGAGGATCTCTGAAGGTTTCAAAAGTCCTCTTGCCAAAGAAAGTCTCTTCTTTTCTCCCCCTGAGGCATCTTTAAACTTCATCTTTCTCTTTTCTTCTAATCCAACCCTTTTCAGCACCTCTTGGATTCTTCTTTTCTTCTCCTCTTCCGTAAAGGATATGATATCCAACACTTTATGTAAGTTATCTTCTACACTCTCCTCTTCTAGTGAACAGAAATCCTGAAACACAAAGGATACATGACTGAAACGATAAAGAGATTTCTCTTCCTCCGTCATCTCCTTCAACTCTTTTCCTTGAAAGAGAAGACTTCCTTCATATTCCTCATCAATGCATCCAAGCAAAGAGAGCAAAGTGGTTTTGCCTGCTCCTGATTTACCAATGATATAAAAGAGACCTGTGTCCGGAAATGAAATAGAGATATCATCTAATACAGGAACTCCTCCTTTCTGATATCGTTTTGTCAAATGAGATAATTCAATCATCAGTCTTCTCCTTCCAATTGTTCCTTCACCTCATCTTCTTTGATTTTCCTCAACGCCAAGAAAGAGGAAAGAACGGACACAATAAAAACAAGAAGAAAAAGAAGAATGAGATAAGAGAAAATGACACCATGAAAGAAGGAAGGATATAGAAGTCTATTCAAAATAGAATCAAGAAGAACACTGATAGCACTGACTGAGAATAAGAGGAGTATAGAATCAAGAAGAAAGAACAAAACTGATAATGCAAAGATCAGAACCCTTTTATTTCCTTTTGGATTTTCCAAAACAGAAATAAGAGCAAAGAATCGAATGTTATCAACATAAAGGGAATAGATGACAAGAAATTCGGATAAGAATGCCCCTAATAGATTCAAGCCAAGGAAAAGAGCAACGACCTTCAATAAGGAATACATCACTTCAAGGGCGGATGTTTCCATCGTGATTGCTTGATTTGTAATCTTCAGACTTTCATCATTCTTCGTAGTAGAAACAATGGAAGAGACATCATGTGTATAGAGAAGCAGTTCATGACTCAAATAATCTTCCTCACTGTATTTATCGATATCAAGATAGGAGGAAAGATATACATCGGATTCATACTCCTTGGATGTCTTCTCTAATTTCATTTGGCTGATATAGTCCTTCATACTTTGATAATCATAGTAGACCGTCGGATTGTTCAACAGTTTCTTTTCCTTGCATATTCCAACGATTCGAAAGGTATAATCAAATGAAACTATCTCTTCCATCTCTATTTCCTTGACCGGAAATGCAACTTGATATGAAAAATGGATTTGGCTATTTAACACACTGCCTCCAAAAGCAGAGACAAAGGAAGAATTGACGACCACCTCTTTTTCATTCTGTGCTGTTCTTCCATTTGCAATCCTAGTCTGATCATGATTGAAAACAGGAAAGAAGGAACAATCCTCATCTATTCCATTCAAGGAAATCTCTCTTGTAGAAGGAAGAAAATAATCCAATGAGGGATAAATAGAAATCATCTGAAACTTCTCTCTAGTCTCTTTGTCAGGAATCACATACCTCTCTAAAGTCAAGTGTCCTTCCTGTGCTATTTTGACTTTCTCCTTGATCTTTAAGGTTTCATATCCGTAATACTCTTTCGAAAGAGATGTCAAAAAGGACGGAAGATTCTTTTTGATTGACAACGAGAAATATACCAAGGCAAGATTCAGTATAAGAAAAAGAGAAGATATCAGAATTCTCTTCCTTTTTGATTTTAGGTATTGGAACTGTAAGGAAAGTGCCTTTCGAAAAGAGATATGTCTTCCCTTTTTCTCTTCTTGTTTTTGATTCCGCTTTGAACTACTTCCTACCTTGTTCTCAGTTCTTAAAACCAATGTGCCTTGCTCTAATTCATAGAGTCTATCCGCAATCTGAAACGAATTCTCTTCATCGTGACTCACCATGATGACAAGCTTGCTCTTGGATATCTCCTTAAGAATAGAATAAATAGCCTTTGATGAATTCTCATCTAGTTGTCCGGTTGGTTCATCCAATATAATTATATCTTTATCCAAGATGAGAGAACGGGCTAATGAGACTCTCATCTTCTCTCCACCTGATAAAGTCGTTACATCTCTCTTTTCATAATCTTCCAAATCAACTTGTTTCAGTACTTCTTTTACTTTTCTATCGACATCAATCTCATCTTTAAGAAGAAGCCCAAAAGCTATGTTATCTTTGACATCCATATAAGGAAGCAAAAGAGGTGACTGAAAAACATAGGAAATCTTATCCCTATCATTTCCTTCAATCGTTCCTTCCTTTAAAGGAAGCGTATGACAAAGCAATGAGAGAAAAGTAGTCTTTCCAGATCCGCTTTTCCCTAATATCACGATAAATCCAGAATCAGGAAAAGTGACTGAAATATCATTCAGTACTTTCTTATCCTGATAAGAGTAAGACAGATGATTGATCTTGATCAATTGTTTTTCCTCATAGTAATATTTGTTCACATATGAGGAAAAAGCAAAGCATCAGAGAGTTTTCAGTTTTGAGAGAAGATTCTTTTCCTTGGCCTTTAAATAGATAGCATTTGAGATAAGACAATAGGAAGTCAAAGCACCCACTCCACCAGGGACTGGTGTATAGTTGATATCATCCTCTTCATTGACAGCAAAACCTAAATCTCCACACATAGAGGAGAATCCACAGTCAATGATTGTGACATCTTTTTTCAATAATTCTTTCTTCACAAGTCCGGAATGTCCAGATGCCAGTATGATGATATCTGCATCTTTTAGATAACGATTTCTTTGTTCTTCACCGGTTCTCGAATGAAGAAGAGCAACATTCGAATTCTTCCTGTTCATCAGTTCAAAACAGGGCAATCCCAAAGAAAGGGAACGACCTATTACAACAGCATTCTTGTTCTCGGCTTCAATGGAGTAATAATCTAATATTGTCTTTACCGATTTTGCAGTAGCAGGAAGATAATTAAGGTCTCCAGAGAACAATAATCCACGATTGATGTCACTTAACATATCCGGATCAGAAGAAGATGGAATCGCATCAATGAACTTCTTCTCATTGCGTATTGGAAGAGGTCTTAATAACAAGACACTATGTTCAGGAGATAAACTGTTTTTGAACAAGGAAAGATTCTCTTCTTCTGTTTTTTCTTTGTCATAGTATCCAATCGTATAAGGAATAGAAAAAGAATCCAACAATTTCTTTATGCTATTGAGATAACTGACACAGTCTACATTGTCCTTATCCAAATAAAGATAAAAGGAAAGAGGAACAAGAGAAAGATTCTCTTGAATGACACTCTTAAATAGCGGTCTAATCGTTTTTCCAGATAATTGTCTCATGAATCAATCCTCCATTTTCTTACTAGCCGGAACTTTCGGAAGGCCTGGCATTGTAAAGATATCACCCGTCAACGGAACTATGAATTTAGCACCAGTGAAAACACGATATGATTTGATGTGTAGCGGGACTTTCGGAACGTTCACCAAATGCGGATCATCACTGAGTGAGTTAGGAACCTTCGACATACAGACAGAGAAATCAGAAACAGGAAGTTTCAAAATCTCTTTGAGCTGTTCTTCAGACTTTTCCGAATATTCTACAGAAGTAGAACCATAGATCTTCGTTGCAATCGTCTCTATCTTCTCTTTGATACTCATGCTTTCGTTTACGATAGGAGAGAATTCATCATTATTTCCCGCAGAGAGAATCTCCATTGCTTTCTTAGCGAGTACAACACTTCCAATAGGACCATCTGTATAGGAAGTATTCAAAGCATAAGGGATATTATGTTCCTTCAAAAGTTTGATAAGAGCATTTGTCTCTGACTCTGTATCTGTATCAAAATGATTGATGCTGACTAAGCACGGAAGATGATATAAGGACACATTGCTTACATGTTTAAGGAGGTTAGCAAAACCTTCTTTGATGGCATCGACATTTTCTAACTTCATATCCGCATAAGAAACACCGCCATGAAGTTTCAAAGAACGGACAGATGTCACCATAACAATCAAATCCGGAGCCTTATTCTGTAAAGGAGAGATGATATCTAGATATTTCTCCATTCCTAAGTCAGATCCAAATCCAGCCTCCGTGACAACATAATCCGCAAAACGAAGAGCAGTATCCGTAGCTAAAACAGAATTCGTTCCATGAGCGATATTGGCAAACGGTCCACCATGAACAAGAGCTGGAGTATGATACTTGCTCTGAACAAGATTCGGATAAAGAGCTGTGTGAATCAACTTCTTGATTGCAACTCTAGACTGAAGATCTTTCACAAATACAGGCTTATCATCTTTGGTATAGGCAACAAGAATGTTTTCAACTCTATCAAGGAAGTCTTCTTCACTCTTTGCTAAGCAGAAGATGGCCATAATTTCAGAAGCTGCTGTAATGACGAATGATGAGGTATGCACTGTTGCTTTCTTATCGGCTAAGGCCACTTCAATCGTTCTAAGGGAACGATCATTCATATCCATGGCACGAGGGAAGATGATGCGATTAGGATCAATATCAATATTTCCTTGATACAGTTCATTATCGACAAGTGCGGCAATAAGATTATTTACGCTTGTAATGGCATGCATATCACCAGTGAAATGGAGATTGATGTCATCCTCTGGGACTAGTATTTCTTCTCCGCCACCTGTACCTCCGCCTTTTACACCAAAGACAGGTCCTAATGATGGTTCACGAAGGGCAAGCATCGCATTCTCTTTTAAGTAGGTAAGACCATCAGCAAGACCAATCGCCGTTGTCGTTTTACCTTCACCGGCTTTATTCGGTGTCATAGCTGTGCAGAGAATCAGTTTGCCTTTTCTTTCTCTTTTCTTAGAAATGGAGAAGCAGTCAATCTTTGCTTTATCATATCCAAAAGGAATGACATCCTCTTTGCTGATATCCAATTTCTTTAAGATAGGTTCGATTTCATATTCATTGTTCATATTGATTCCTCCTTCATTTCAGCACCGTCTTCAAATACTCGTATATCTCTTCTTTGGTTCCCTTCTTGATATCTGGGAACTGATTCCTTAAGAATGTTCTTTGTTTCTTTGCATATTGATGAGTATGTAATTTGATGAGATTCTTTACTTCATCATCTATCGGTTTCTTTTCATCCATGGCAGTGATGATCTCATCATATCCAATGCAGTGGAATGGTCTTAAGTCCTTTCCGTATTGTCTGACAAGCCTTTCCACCTCTTGAACAAATCCTTCTTCAAACATCTGGTCTACTCTTTTATCAATCTTTTCGTTTCCTAAATCCTTGTCTATCTCTAACTGGAAGAAGGTAACAGGATAGATTGGCTTTCCATCATTCGCTTTCAGAATCTCTTCTCTCTTCTTTCCAGAATCAAGTTGAACCAAAGCTCTTACAAGACGTCTCGGATTCTTATTATCGATGCTTTCATATGTTTCAAAATCCTTTTCTTTCAGAAGAGTCTGAAGTTCTTCTAAAGATAGAGAATCATAATAGGATTGCTTGCTATTTTCCTCTTTCTCAAAGGAGTAGTTGAATAAGAGAGCTTTCACATAAAGAAAATTACCACCGACAACAAGTACATCCCTATCCTGTTTCAGATAAGATTCCAGAATCGGCCTGATTTCCTGTTGAAATAGATAGACAGACATCTCATGATCAGGTTCGTATTCATCCGTGAAATAAAACTCTAATCCTTCGATATCCTCTTTTTTCGGCTTATCGGTTCCAATCTGCATCATCTTAAAGCATTGGAAAGCATCCGCCGAAATCACAGGCACATGAAATTCACGGGCTAAGGAAATAGCCAAAGAAGTCTTTCCGCTTGCCGTCTGTCCTAAGATGCAGTAAATCAAAATCCGCTCCTCCTAAAAATACGTTCTATGTCTTCTTTCGTCATTCGGATCATCGTCGGTCTTCCATGCGGACAATTGGCAGGATTCTTACATTTAGCCAAGTCACGAAGGAGCGCCTCCATTTCACTAAGAGGCATAACATGATTGGCCTTGATCGACATCTTGCATGCGATTGTCGCAATGGTAAGGTGAAGCAAGGACAAAGGATCACATGCCTCATCGTTGAGACAGGCATGAACACAGTCCTGAATGACATTGTTCATGTTCTCTTCGTTTAAGAAGGAAGGGATTTCCATCGCCTTAGCAGTATGAGCACCAAAGGATTCCACAATGATTCCAACCGAGGCTAAACGAGCAATATGTTCCTCATCGAAATTGATTTCCTCTTTTGGAGTCAAATCAATCGTTATCGGAATGAGAGGGACAATTCTGCTTCTTACCGACGCAAATAGAGCCTCAGTCTTTTCAAAATTGATTCTCTCCGCTGCCGCATGTTGATCGATGATATAAAATCCATCCTTTGAATCACAGATGATATAGGTATCCAATACCTGTCCGACAGGATGCATGTCAGGGAGCTTATGCGAAAAGCCTAAATCATTGAATATCGTGTTGTAATAGTCGACATGATCATAATATGCTATCGGCTTCTTCTCACTTGGAATGGGTTTAACATCTTCTTTTACTTCACTTGGCTTGTATGTTTCAGAAAGTTTCGTTTCAGTTGGAACATACGGGCTCTTGGATACATATGTTTCCTGTATCGGAAGAGAATCCTGAAGGAAGACTTTCTCTTCCTTTTGATTCAATTCAGGATAAGTAACCTTTGACGAAGTATCGTCTTCCAACTCCAAATCCAAGGGATCATCATTCTTTCCCATAAGTTTTTCACTCTTTGGATCCTGACTAGCAAAGTAAATCGGTTTCTTCATCTCCAATGTCTTAGAGATTTCATTCTTGATATCCCTTGCAATCTCATCCTCCATCGAGATTCTGACTTCCTTCTTTGTCGGATGAACATTGACATCGACTAATGAGGCATCTATATCTAAGCAAATGATGTCGAAAGGATATCTTAAAGGAGGAAGATAGTCCTTATAGGCTTCCTCGATTGCCTTATTGATCTTGTAATCATAAATACAGCGGTTATTGAGGAAGGTGAGCATATCCTTTCTTCTGGAGTAATTGATTTCAGGCTTTGATATAAAACCCGTAAAGGAATAAGCAACACCCTCTTTCTTAATCGGATAAAGGGATTGAGCAATCGTATTTCCGTAAATCTTTTGCACACATTCCAGAAGATCGTTTCTTCCGGATGTTCTGAATATCTCTTTTCCATCGATGACTAAAGAGAAGGAGATATTCGGAAAGCCTAATGCTAAGTGTTCAACTGTCTCAATGATGCTATATGTCTCAGCCTGGGAAGAGCGGAGATACTTCAATCTTGCAGGGGTATTGAAGAAGAGATTGCTGATTTCAAAGATAGTACCTTTTCTGCTCGGTGCATCCATGACACGAAGTTCTTCATTTGGATTCGACTCCACTCTTGTACCAACACCCATCTCAGAACAAGTGGTCAGCACCACATGAGAAACAGCAGCGATGGATGGAATCGCTTCGCCACGGAATCCAAGAGTATGAATACGATTGAGATCAAACTCGGTCTTGATCTTGCTTGAGGCATGCCTTAAAAAGCAGTGAATCGCATCATCGCGGTCCATGCCAAAACCATCATCCTTGACAAGAATGGTTCCTTTTCCAGCATCAGTGATGCCGACATAGATATTCTTGCTATTGGCATCGATGCTGTTTTCAACCAGTTCCTTGACAACGGAACTAGGGCGTTCGATCACTTCACCGGCTGCGATCAGGTTCGCTAATTCCGGTTTCATCAATTCAATTCTAGACATCAGTGAATCCTCTTCTTAAGATTGATCAGATAATTCAAAGCATCAAGCGGAGATAATGTCATCGGGTCTAATTTCTTCAATTCATCAATGACCGGATCTTTCTTGACTTCCTCTTTCTTTATTTCACGAACCTGAGAACGGTCTACCGCACTTTGTTTCTCCAATGATGTGAGAAGTTCATCAGCACGTGAGATGATCTCATCGGGCAAGCCGGCAAGTTTTGCAACATTCACACCATAGGAACGATCCATGCTTCCTTCTTTCATACGATAAAGGAAGGTGACCTTTCCATCGTTCTCACTGACTTCACAATGGATATTCTTGACAGCGGAAATCTTTTCGCTGAGTTTTGTGATTTCATGATAATGAGTTGAGAAGAAAGTTTTAGCATGAACATGTCTTACGATATATTCGATGATAGACTGTGCAATAGCCATGCCATCAAAGGTAGCCGTTCCTCTTCCAATCTCATCAAAGAGAAAAAGAGAATGATTGTCAGCAGCCTCTAAGGCTTCTGCGACCTCACTCATCTCCGTCATGAAGGTAGACTGACCTTTGATCAGATTATCGCTAGCACCGATTCTGGTATACAACGAATCAAATATCGGAATCGAACAAGAACTAGCTGGCACAAATGAGCCCATCTGTGCCATGATGGAAAGAAGACCAAATTCTTTCATGTACGTGGATTTACCACCCATGTTCGGACCAGTGATGATTAAAACATCGGTAGAATTATCCATGTAGTAATCGTTAGCGACAAAAAGGACACCAGGGGCTGCTTTTTCAATAATTGGATGTCTTGCTTCCTTGATATCGATCTTATTCTCGCCATTGAAAGAAGGACGAATATAATTGTTCTCGCTTGCCACATAGGCTAAGTCAAGGAAATAATCCAATTCTGAAACAGCATCGCTTGTCTTCTGAATCTGGGTCGTGAATTCGGCAACCGTCTTTCTCAGTTCTTTGAAAAGCTTATATTCCAAAGAGACACGTAAGTCCTTAGAGCGAAGGATCTTGTCCTCCTGCTCCTTCAGTTCCTGTGTGATGTATCTTTCACCCGTCTTCAAGGTCTGTTTACGGATGTATCCGAATTCCGGCTTGACGAGTGAAGTCTGACCTGCAGATATTTCAATATAATATCCAAAGACAGAGTTGTTTCCGACACGAAGATTGTGGATTCCGGTTCTTTCCTTTTCCTTTATTTCAAAGTTGCTCAACCACTCCTTCGCATCGGTGGTCAAGGAAATCAATTCATCTAACTCTTCATTGTATCCGCGTTTGAAGATTTCACCCTCAGTGATAGTGATAGGACAATCCTCGCTGATAGCTCTCTCAAGCAGGTTAAGAAGGGATGTGTAATCTCCAATACGATTAGAGATATCCTCTAATTCCTTAGAAGGGATTCTAGCAAGGTCTTCACGAAGTTTTGGAAGAATAGCAAGAGACTTCTTCAACTGAAGAAGATCGTGTCCGTTGCAGTTTTCATAACCCATTCTGGCAATAAGTCTTTCCATATCAAAGATACCATTCAAGTCAGAACGGAGATCTTCACGGACTAGATAGTTATTCACGAAAAGTTCCGTGATATTCTGTCTTCTTTCAATCTCGTTTAACGAGGCACTAGGTGAAGTGATCTGTGTTTTCAGATAACGGGCACCCATCGGAGTCTTGGTCTGATTGAGAAGCCAGTAGAGTGTTCCAAATGTTTTTCCATCCAAGGATTTGACAAGTTCCATATTGCTCTGAGCAGCAAAATCAATCTTCATGTTCTTCTTTTCCATCAGATTGATAGCTGGCTTAAAGTAATTCAGATTTCGTCTTTCCATGCTCTTAAGATAGTTATAGAGACGAGCAGTCGTTTCAATCTGTCTAGCATCGGAAAGATTCACAAAGAGTGGTTCAATTTCAAGTGTTCTTGTAGTGTCATTTGAATAGGAGATACAAATATTCGAATTGGATTTCACATAGGAAACAAAAGCAGCATCAATATTCGTAGGAAGAATCAGTTCCCTAACATCAAGTGACAACAGTCTTTCTAGAATTCGTTCCTTTGAATTCTCTAAAGATAATACCTTCAATTCACCAGTAGAGAGATCCGCATATGCTAAAAATGACTGAAGAGGAGTAAGAGTAACAGAGGCAATATAGTTATTGTCATTTCCGGTGTAATCCATATTGGCACCAGGAGAAATGATCTGGATGACATCTCTTTTCACTAACTTATTTGTGAGTTTGGGATCTTCAACCTGTTCACAGATACCCACTTTGTATCCTCTGTCTACTAGTTTCTGAGCATAGGAAAGATATGCATGATGAGGAATACCGCACATCGGCATGAACTGCCCATTTCCGCACGACTTTTTCGTAAGGAAAAGCTGTAGTTCTTTACTTGCTATCTCAGCATCTTCATTAAACATTTCATAAAAGTCACCGATGCGATAGAAAAGAATAATATCTCCGTATTGTTTCTTAAACGCAAGATATTGCTCGACCATCGGAGTAAAGCAGGAGGATTTTTGATCTGTCGTTGTTTTTGCCATATTGTTCACCTTAAAATATACTAACTAATATTATAAGACATCTAGATGTCTTATAAAACACAAAAGAAAAAGGGGACAAGCCCCTTTTATAAAACCAAATCATTCAAATAAGAGAGTAATTGGAAGACTTCTTCCTTCAAGGACTTATAGTTGATGACAAGAGGATCATTATCATATTCGATAGATAGTTCCTTGCATGCCTTGATGCATTCATCCTTTTTGGCATCCTTCATGTATTTGATTCCTTTTTGAAGGATTTTTCGCTGTTCTTCAATGCTATTTAAATGTGCATCATTCTTAACAGCTTCCTTCACTACTTGATATCTTTTAACGATATCAAGATTCTTGAAAACATCTACGAAGGAATCGATTTCAGATAGGATTTCGTCTTCACTCATCAACAAGCTCTCCGATTAAGGAATAGGTATGCGATTCTAAGATCTTGACCTTTCTTATCTGCCCGATAAGAGAAGCATCCCCTTTAACATGAACAAGTTTGTTATGAGGATCATAACCAGAAATCATGTTATCATTCTTATCTGATACTTTCTCAAACAGGACATCAACTGTCTTTCCGACAAAGGTAGCAGCTCTTTTTGAAGAGCATTCATCGATCAATGCTTTCAGTCTATCGAATCTTTCATGCTTTGTCTTATCTGTGACTTCATCCTTCATATGATAGGCAGGAGTTCCTGGTCTTGGTGAGAAGATGAAGGTAAAGGCGGAATCAAACTGAACCTCTCTGACTAAAGAGAGAGTGTCTTCAAAGTCCTGATCTGTTTCATTCGGAAAACCGACAATGATATCGGTAGAGAGGAATACATCAGGAAGTCTTTTTCTCAGTTCATGAACGATATCAAGATACTGTTCTCTTGTATATCTACGATTCATTCTCTTTAAGACTGTATCCGAGCCGGACTGAATCGGAAGATGAAGGAAAGGCATGATGTTCTTGTGTCTAGCCATGACATCAAAGACTTCGACTTTGAAGTCGGATGGATAGGGTGTGACAAATCGTACACGCTCAATTCCTGTTTCAGCAACCTTTTCAAGCAAAGAGGCAAAAGCGTATTCGTCACCGAAGTCTTTCCCGTAGGCGTCTACATTTTGACCTAAAAGAGTAACTTGTTTATAGCCCTGTTCCTTTAAGCAACGGACTTCAGCAAGAATATCTTCTTCTTTTCTGGATCTTTCTCTTCCTCTCGTGTAAGGAACGATACAGTAGGTGCAGAACTTATCGCATCCATACATGATGTTGACAAAAGCAGTGACTTTGCTCTCACGGCTTTCATTGGTGAGATATCCTTCTTCGATGAGATCCGAATTGGAACGGACATCGACAATGCCTTCATTATGTGTAAGAACATCCTCAAGCAAGGAATAGAAGGAAGTGATATTATTGGTACCAAAAATAAGGGACACAAAATTGAAGTGATTCAAAACATATTTGACAGCGGCTTCTTCCTGCATGACACATCCGCAGATTGCAATGATCGTATTCTTGTTCTTCTGATATGTTTCTTTCGCACGGCCTAATTCACCATAGAGGTGATTTTCAGCGTTTTCACGAATGGCACAAGTGTTGAATAGAATAAAATCGGCACCATCAAAATCAAGCTGTTCTTTCATTCCTAGTGAAAGAAGATAGCCGCGGATGATTTCGGAATCACGTACATTGGCTTGGCAGCCATAGGTCTTGATACAAAAAGTCTTTCCCTGTCCCCATGTGACAAGGAAAGACGTTGGTTTCATTATTGTATTTTTGTAAGAGACCGGTACTGAACGATTCCGTCCTGCTGCTTTCTTCAAATCGGGAAGCGATACAAGACGAGTCTTCATACTCTATCAATTACTCAGCAGCTTCTTCGTGCTTAGGAACATCAGAAGAAACAGCATTGGCAGGATCGAAATCAACCTTCTTGATGTGAAGCATGATTGTTGTGACTTCTCTGCTTTCCTCACTGGAGGGTTCAGAGAAATTCTGCATCAAGAATTCCGGCTGAATAACGATATCAGATTTCTGTTCATCATCCTTTAAGAATCTTCTAGCGACGATGCAAGCCTTTAAAGCCTGATTCAAGGCAGAAGCTCCAACCAAAGAGACCTGAACGGCACCTTCCTGACGAATGTTTCCGGCGATTGCTCCGGCTAACTTCTGGATTTGAGTGTTTCCACTAGCTTTTAATGTTGTCATATAAGAAAAACCTCTTTCAAACATTATTATATACTTTTTGTATCCGTTTACAACAAACATTGATTTTTCGACTCTTTTTTTGACTAATATCAGTCATTCTAGAACGAAAAGAGCAATATTTTTTGTCAAAAAACGTATTTTGTCAAAAAAGACGGCCTTTACAGGTCGTCTTCCATTACTTCATTGATAAGGGAGAAGTGTTCGACTTTTCCCGTTGTCTCATCGATATCGAGTAGAACACCATTGACTAATATTCTTCCTCTTCTAGGAACAGCCATCGTGGTAGGCATTCCCGTCATCGTGCGATAGATAGAGGGTGCTTTCTCATCACCTAAAGAGGAATCATAAGCTCCATTCATACCAACATCGGATAAGAAGAACGTGCCTTTTGATAAGCATTTGGCATCATTGGTCTGAACATGCGTATGTGTTCCAATGACAGCAGATACTCTGCTATCCACATATTCAGCAAAGCATCTCTTCTCACCGGTTGCTTCCGCATGGAAGTCAACGATATGAATCTTACAGTCATCCTCATTCTTGGAGAGGATTTCATCCATGGCATAGAAGGGATTTCCCTGTGTCATAGTGAGAAATACGCGGCCAAGCATATTCGTAACACGGATTTTGATTCCACTCTTAGTCACAAAGAGATTCGTTCCAATACCAGGGCAGTTCTTGTCTAGATTATATGGTCTTAACGTCATAGTCATCTGTTTGGAGTAGTTGAAGCAATCGGGAGTGTTATAGAAATGATTTCCGCTTGTGATTACATCAATGCCATAGGAAAGAAGTTCCTTGTAATGCTGGAAGGATAATCCATGACCATGTGTCGTGTTTTCGCCATTGGCGATGACAAAATCAATATGGTCAGTTTCTTTATGAAGAAAGAGATATTTCTTCACACCGGCTCTGCCTAATGGTCCGACGATATCTCCCAGAAATAGAATACGTATCATATTTGAAATTATTTTGCGATTTCGACAGCGCGTGTCTCACGGATGACAGAAACCTTGATCTGGCCAGGGAACTGCATCTCAGCTTCGATCTTGTCACGGATTTGCTGTGCTAAGACCTTGGCATCCTCATCGGATACCTTTTCCGGAACGACCATGACACGGACATCTCTACCGGACTGGAGAGCATAAGAGGACTGAACGCCAGAGAAGGATTTACAGATGGTCTCCAACTGTTCCAAGCGCTTGATGTAGGTTTCCAAGGTTTCACTTCTAGCACCAGGACGAGCGGCGGAAAGAGTATCAGCGGCTGTCACAAGCTCAGAGATGAGATTGGTCTTAGGAACATCACCATGGTGGGATTCAATGGCGTTGATGACAACAGCAGGTTCATTGAATTTCTTAGCTAAGGAACTACCTAACTGGACGTGGCTTCCTTCCTGTTCGGCATCGATGGATTTACCGATATCGTGGAGAAGACCAGCACGCTTAGCAAGAACCGGGTCCAAACCAAGCTCGCTTGCCATGACGGAAGCAAGATAAGCGACCTGAATGGAGTGATCAAGAACATTCTGACCATAGGAGGTACGATAGCGAAGTCTTCCGATATAAGGAAGAAGACCGGCACTGATACGAGGCAAACCAAGTTTGAAGACAGTCTGCTCACCGATTCTCTTCAGCTTATCATCAAATTCAGTGGAAATCTTGTTATAGAGGTCTTCGATTCTGCCAGGCTGGATTCTGCCATCGTGAATCAAAGCATCCAATGTGAGTTTTGCTTTCTCACGGCGGATAGGATCAAAGCAGGAAACGGTCAATGTCTCAGGTGTATCATCGATGATAAGAGAGACACCGAAGAGCTGTTCCATGGACTTGATGTTTCTTCCTTCACGTCCGATGATTCTGCCCTTCATCTCATCGCTAGGAAGAGCAACGGTGGACGTGCTTCTTTCACAGGTGACATCCTGAGCATATTTCTCCATGGCATTGGCTAAAAGCATCTTGGCATGATCTTCGCATTCGCTTTCGGCCTGTTCCTGCATCTGTTCCTTGTAGAGAGCAATCTTCTTCATCTCTTTCTCTTCAACGCGGGCCATGAGAGCATCTCTAGCCTCATCAAGAGACATATTGGCGACCTTCTGGAGCTCATCCATGATGGAATCAGCCTTTTCCTGAAGCTCTCTTTCCTTCTCGGAAAGACCGGCAATCTTAGTCTCGTATTCGGACTTCTTCTGTTCGTATTCGCTTCTCTTCTGATCGAGCTGATCCTCTCTGGAGATGATGGCATCCTCTCTCTTATCAAGAGCGGATTCCTTCTGATCTAGCTTTGCTTCCCTCTTCTGAGATTCGGCTTTGCTAGCCTCAGCTTCGCTTTTTGCCTTTTTCAAGGTTTCATCATAATCGGCTTTGGCTTCGGCTTTCGAATCAGCAATGATCTTGTCAGCTTTCTCATTTGCTTCATCGATGATGCCTTCGGCGGTCTTCTTAGCCTGTTCCTTCTTAGCCTTAGGGATGAAGACGAACATCACGGAGGTAAGACCAATACAGACAAGACCTACTGCAATCGCAATAATGGCAACAATTAATGGATCCATTTCAAAATTACCTTTCTGATACAGTCCGCATTAAAAAAGATTCGCTGTATCCTATGAATCTCTCTCGTAAAAAGATTAAAAAATCAAGAACGACTATCCAACAAAATTTTAGAACGTAAATCTTTTATATAAAACATAAAGAAAAATCTTTATGCATACGATTATTATAGTAAAAATGGATACCTTGGGCAAAGGTTTTCTTTTGTCTTTTTCGCCCAATTTCAGCAAATCTCAAACCAAAAAAGTGAAAAGTAAACAACTTTTCACTTAATATATCAAATTGTCAAATCGAATAAGCTAGAAATCAAAGATTATTCAGCAGAGGAAACATCGGTCCCGGCAAGCCTTGCTCTGACCTGTTCTTCGATTTTGTTCTTAACATCAGGATTTGCGCTGAAGAAGTCATAAACGGCTGTGATTCCCTGTCCAAGTCTCTCACCCTGGTAGGAAAACCAGCTTCCAGACTTCTCAATAAGAGAATAATCAACAGCAAGTTGAGCGAGTTCGTTGTCATGGCTGATACCTTTTCCGAAGATCAGATTGATCTTACAGGAGCGGTATGGAGCAGCGACTTTGTTCTTGACAACTTTGACATTGACAATGTTTCCAAGTGCCTTATCGCCTTGCTTGATTGTCTCCGCTCTTCTGATTTCAATACGGATTGTGGAATAGAATTTTAGAGCACGTCCACCGGTTGTCGTTTCCGGATTTCCGTACATGACACCGACCTTTTCACGCAACTGGTTGATGAAGATGACAGTGCAGGAACTCTTAGAGAGGACACCTGCAATCTTTCTTAACGATTTCGACATCAATCTAGCCTGAAGTCCGACAGAGGAATCCTCGAATGTTCCCTCTAACTCCGCCTTTGGGACAAGGGCAGCAACAGAGTCGACAATGATCAAATCGATGGCATTGCTCTTAGCCAACATATCGACGATTTCCATCGCCTGCTCGCCATAATCCGGCTGAGAAAGGATGAGGTCATCGATATCGACACCTAAAGTCTTTGCATAATCGGGATCAATAGCATGCTCAGCATCGATATAGGCAGCTCTTCCGCCTAATTTCTGAACCTGGGCGATTGCTTCTAATGCCAAGGTGGTCTTACCAGATGATTCCGGACCATAGATCTCGATGATTCTTCCTTTTGGATATCCGCCGACACCTAATGCAGAATCGAGTAAAAGGGATCCCGTAGGAATGACACCGACATCGACATGGGTCTGTTCACCCATCTTCATGATGATGCCTTTGTCATTAAAGTAGTTGCGGATGTCCTTTAAGGTCGCTTCGACAGCTTTGTCTTTCTCTACGCTGTCATTGATTTCTTCCGTATTCGTCTTTTTTTCAGCTTTTGCCATAGGTTAAAGCCTCGCTTTCATATAGATATATGTCGTCAAATCGAACATTCAATAAAGATTAAATGTTTTCTGCTTTGATTTTGTCAAAGAGAGTAGAGAAAGCAAAGTCGACACACTGTCTTCTGATATCTTCTCTGTCTCCGTTGAGATTAAGCTGGTAAGAGTAGAGTTTGTTCTTAATGTGGATAGAGATGTAGACAAGGCCAACTGGCTTATCCTCTTCAGCGGAAGGACCAGCATTTCCAGTGAAGGAAACGGAGCAGTCGCTGTGGAAGAACAACGAGGACTTCAAAGCCATTTCATCGGCGCACTCTCTCGAGATTGCACCATGCTTTTCAATCGTTGCATTCTTGACTCCGAAGGATTCCTTGACTTTGTTCGAATAGGCGACAGCACCACCGAGGAAGACCTCGCTAGCACCCGGCACACTAGTAAACGATGTTGCGAACAGTCCGCCCGTCAACGATTCCATGCATGAGAGTGTCAGATGCTTTTCCATCATCAGCTGAAGTAAATCTTTTCTTTCCATTTTATTTGCCCCCTTTTAAGACTTGTCTGTTTCTATATAGATAAATTCCTAATGATAACAATGAGAAGAATAAGGCGATTCCGACAAAGATGTTCGTAAGGATATACGTATATTCGAATCGGTTGGCTAACCAATAATTCAAATCTAACTTAGTAGGTATCAAGGAGAACGGGAATCCGTTTAAGAAGAGAACAGGAATCAATCCCATCTGAATACCTGTCTTTACCTTGCCCCAGATATTAGCGGCAAGGACAATGCCTTTTCCGGCGGCTAACATTCTAAGCCCATCCATTGCCAAGTCTCTTCCGATAAATAGAATGACAAGGAAGGGAAGAACCTGAGAATGACCTGTCCAGTCTGTTCTCACACAGAGTAGGATAAAGGCCGAATCGACAAGGAACTTGTCAGCTAGCGGATCCATGAATTTTCCAAAATCCGTTACGAGGTTACGGCTCCTTGCGATATGTCCGTCGACAGCATCTGTGATAGAACCGATGATGAAGAGAATACAGCAGACTAGATCGATCCAGTTGAATCCCATGTGCATTCCGCCAATCACGAATTCCTTAGCGAAGGTTGTCGAAGCGCTTGGAATAAAAGATAGAGAGAAGATGGTAATGATCACAAATGACAGTGCCAAACGGATAGTTGTAATCTTATTCGGTGTATTCATTCCAGTATCCTTTCTTTAAATAGAGTTCCGATCCTGTAAGCCATGTTTTGTCGAGGATGACAATTTATCTAGGTCAATGACCTGTCCTAAGCAGTTCGTTTCCCGCCTTGAACTTCCCTTACCGAAATTTAGGTTTCTCGCTTGTGGGGCTTCCCAACGTTGCATCCCTTCCGTTTCCGGAAGATTCGTCACTGTGGGGCTTTTATAGAGAAGACATCATGCTTTCGTTTAGATTCTTCTCAGCCGTCCGGGACTCCTCCCGGCCCAGGCTTATTGATTAACCTGGCGCAATCACTGCTCCCATCACAGAGAGCGCGAGCATGGACTTTCCTCAAATGGCATATGCCACCTGCAGTCATCCAGATCGGATTTATGATTATTCAATCGTATTCGGATTAATACCGGCTTTAGATAAAGCCTCTTCCAGTTTGGAGATACGCTTGAGCAATTCGAGATTGTTCAAGGACGCATCATCATTCTCACTGATGTCACCAAGTTTCTCCTTCAGCGTAGCATTTTCAGCTTCCGCCTGGGCTAACTGGGTGTTGACCATCTTGACCTTGTTCTTCAGTTCTTCCATTTCGGCATCGTTATCAGCGATATATTGCTCCATGGATTCATAATCCTTGATGACGATATC
>CAVALL010000010.1:0-35103 GCA_963589675.1 Alistipes onderdonkii
GCATAACTTCTGACCAAGCTTTAAGGCACCGGCTGGACAGCCTTCCACGCACTTACCACAGGCGACACACTTGAAATTATCCACATGTGCGACATAAGCAGATCTCATCAAGTTCGGAGCATTGTAGAGCTGTGAACTTCTGATAGCGGTACAGGAATCCTTGTTGCAGTTACAGATAGCAAAGATCTTATCCTTTCCATCGATATTGGTAATCTGATGGACAAAGCCGTTCTTCTCTGCTTTTTCAAGAATCTTAAGGCATTCCTCTTTGGTGATGTATCTGCCTTTCTTTGTCTCGACTAAGTAGGTAGCATAATCACCTAAGCCGATGCACCAATCCTCATAATCATCCGGAGTGGCATCGCCTAGGAAATGTCTTCCCATACGGCAAGAGCAAGGAGAGGCTGCATACTTTCCTTCATACTTATCCAACCAATGGGAGATATGTTCGACAGAGACGGATTTATTCTCCATCTGGATAGCCTGTTCAACTGGGATGACATGCATACCGATACCTGCACCACCCATCGGAACAAGAGATCCTACTTTCTCAAGTGGAACTAATGTCATACGATCAAAGTAACGGGCAAGTTCTGGATGTTCTTCCATCTCTTCCCATCTCATGTTGGTAAACTCAGCACTGCCAGGAACCAGGATAGGAAGGATATACTGTTTTTCTCTCTTCTTGTTCTCCCAGTTGTATTCGATCATTCCCTGAAGAGCCATATTGTCAAGATCCTTCTGCAAGGTCTTTTCATCTAAGCCAGTCAACTTCAGTAACTGAGCAAAGGTATACGGCTTTCTGATCTTCATCTTCAGTAAGATATCAGCTTCCTCATCACTTGTGATACAGGCAATACCATAGTATTCCGGATCACTGGAAGTGATGGTGACACCACTGCGTGGAGTCATCTTCTGTGCTAAAGCTAAGATCTTCTCTCTTGGCGGATTATCGAATTGGATATCCGGTTTCACATTCAGCAGTTCGTCTCTCTTCTTTTTCAAGTCTTCCATAATAATTTTCTCTCCATGAGTAAATTTATATTAGCACCGTAAAGCAACGCTTTCAACCATTATTTACACATAATGAGAAAATTAGTTATCGCAAACTTAAGGATAATTTATCGAACTTTATACGTACTAAAAACAAAAACAGGCTTGATTTCGAGAGAGTTCAAGCCTGTAAATCAATAAGGGATGACTTTGTTTATATAGGAAATGACTGTAAGTAAATTTGTCACTACAAACTACATCCGTGTAAAATTTGGAATCCAATTCCAATTTTGCGCAAAACTAGTTTTAACCGATTGTTGATCTACTTCAAAAGCCCTCATCCAAATAATAGACAAGGGCATTATGATTAGTTCTTCTTTTTGAATAGTTCAGCTTCTTCTAGTCCGTGTTTCTTTAGTAAGAGACACCCTACAAAGAAGATTCCCTGATAGATGACATTGCAGGATATCTGCATCCATGCTCCATCATATCCTCTCTTTGTAGACAAGTATCCCATACCCATCATGAAGAGGATAGCTAGTATGAATAAGATACCTTCTAGTTTTCTCTTCATCTTGAAGGAGATGACAGATAACATCACAAGATATCCGGCAGCACCTAATATCATGACGGATAAGAAGGGCCAGAGATTCGTAAAGGGTTTGAATCCATTCTCAGTTACTGCCTCTTCTAGTATGACTAATAGAACAGGAAGTGAGAATGCAGCTGCCTTACTAGGAATATGAGAAGTATTGTGGAAAGTGAACATGCCGACTAACGCTAAGAAAAGAAGGATGAATCCGATAGACTGAGTCGGAGTAAACTGTTTATCGAGAATGATGTAATCGACTTGGAAAACACCCATGATGATCTTATGAAGTGCCTTTAATACACCGGCATTGAAGACCATGATGCTACCGGCAGCTAATAGACAGTAGCATCCTTTCACCATCTTAGAATAGAGAGTCCTAAGTAAGATAATGCTACCCAATAGGAAGAGAACAACAGGTACGACGTCATAGATTCCCTGGAAGATGACACCGATTCTCGGTGCTTCGCTGAATGATGTGAGTATCATATCATTTCACCCAGTTCCAGTTTTCCAATGATTTGATAGGGATGATATGCATCAGTATCGGAGTCTTCTTGATGTATTCTTGATACTTTGGATCACTTCCGTAATTCTTCTTCTGACGGAGTTCGAGTCTCTTAGCACCCGATATCATGACATAGATGATAAGGAGTAAACCAGATAAGGAGATGATCCAACTAGCCCAATCTGTAAGATAGATATCACATCCAGAGACGAAGATACCGACCCACATGATGATTTCACCTAAGTAGTTTGGACAACGGACATAGGAGTAAAGTCCTGTCGAGACAAAGGTATTGGGATTCTTCTTCTTTGCTGCACTCTTCTGTAAGTCAGCAATCATTTCAATGAGTAAGCCAACTAAGGCAATAGCAGCACCGACAAGAGGAGTGATCAATCCTGTGTTCTCGCTAGGATAGGATCCACCGACACGGTAGATGACAGGATAGGTCTGCATGATATATAAGACACCGACTGAGATCCAGATGATGAATTTGACAAAGAAAGGCATCTTCTTCTCTTCCTTGCCAGAGACATTCTCTAGTGTCTTACGATAACTTGCCGATTTGATTTCACGATAGGATAAGTATCCCGATAATCGAATGCCGTATAGCATCAAAACAGCTGCTAATACGTAATTGACGATTCCGTTACCAGTTATTCCGACAAAATCGAACTTACCGATCGTGAACACTAATAAGGCAAGACCAATACCGAATATGGATAATCCATATCCGATAGAGAGGAAATAGACAAACTTCTTGAATCCGATCGAGCAGATCAACAAAGAGACAGCGAATAAGATTCCGACAAAGATCCAGAAGGTTCCAGTTGCTTCAATCATAATCACTCTCCCTTCATATACAGAGAGCTGATGTATTCCTTGAAAGACTTCTCTCCGTATTTGACACTTCCTTCCATAGCATGAGTGAGAGTCCACTTGCTAAAGCGGATGATGGCTTCCGAGCCATCATTCTTTTTCTTTGCCTTCTTGATGATGAGGTCAAAAAGGAAAACAGGTGCTCTAGAGATCTTTACCTTCTTATTAGAAGCGGCGAAGAACATCTTCGCAATCTCTTCATAGTTATAGGTTTCCTTGCCACCGATCTCATCGAATGAATTCTCACTTGTCTCAACATGATTGATGATAAAGTCAGCTAAGTCACTTGTATCGATGACATTGACAGGATAGTTCTTCTTTCCTAATAAGGTGACCTTACCCTTTTCAATCATCGGCATGAAGACATGAGCAATATCATAGAAGTATCCAGTCGGTCTTACGATGCTATAGGATAATCCGGACTTCTTCAGTTCCTCTTCAAACTTGTATTTGCTATCAAGCATCGGAACATCCGGTGCTGTCTCTGCATGAATGACAGAGACATAGATGAACTTCTTGACTCCGGCTTTCTTTGCTTCCTCTAAGAGATTCAGATTGCCATTTAAGTCAACATCATAATTGGTGACCTTTGCACTCTTTGAGACAAGTCCGACTGTTGAGATGATGACATCGACTCCATCTAAGACACCATTCATGGTCTCCTTCTTTGTCGCATCGATAGGATAGAAGACATACTTGCCTTTCTCTTCAACATCTTTCTCTTTGATATCCAAAGCGACAACTTCATATCCTTTGTTGATTGCTTGTTTCAAGACATCATATCCAAGATGACCAAATGCGCCTGCAATTGCAACTTTCATTTTCGTTTTCCTCTCTATTTCATCTTCTCTTTCGAGCGTTTGTCATTGATGATATCCATCTCTTTGGCAGTGATCACCTTGACATTGTTCTCCTCCGCCCACTTCACACAGCCTTTTAATGCAGTCGGCAAGAAGATGCGAGGAACTTTGACAAGCTTTGCTAAGGCATCATCGGTGAACTGAACATCGGTCTGAAGTCTCTTAGCGGCATAACGCACCGATTCAACGCTAGTCTCTCTCATCGGAAGCATCTCACCATGAGGCTTCTTGAACTTGGAGCACCAGAAGTTCTTGCTGTCACGGTATCCATAGTCGACAGGGACTCTTGGGAAATTGTTTCTGTTGACGCCATTTACGATAGAGTCCCAATACTTCTCCTTCATATCGATATGATCGATGCGAAGGATGAAGTGAGCACCAAACTTAGATGTGATGCCGTTGAAATCATGATAAGGTCCTTCATAGCCGTTAAGCTGTCCTGGCTTATCCTCACTTGCTCCATCTAGTTCTCTCATCCAGGTGCATTCAATGACCTGGAAGGCTTCACTTACAATCTGAGGATACTTTTCATCGGGATGTTCATCCTGGGACTGACTATCCTCTAAATGGAAGATGCAGTTCTTCATCTTCTCATCCGGTGTATCACCCGGCCATCCCATTCTGACAGCCTCTTTGAATAGCTTGGAATCATCCGGGATGAAGTTGAGTGTGCATTTACCTGTTCTAAGAATATTCTGGCATGTATTGGATGAGTTTCTGCACTCGAGTAACATGGCGTAATATTCTTTTCCAGCGATGTAATAGGGTGCTAAAAGAGAATACGGACCTAATGTAGTCTTGCCTGTCTCAGTCAGTGTACCGATCATTACGACAGGCATAGGGAAGAATAACGACGTCTGATAGAAATTGTCTTTCGGCTCCAGATTCTTAAAGTCACTTTTCATGTCAATTGCCTCCTATAATCCTTGCAATCATCTTTTTGAGTGTCTTCATATCGAATGAATCATCCCTTATCTTCACCATAATCATCTCGACAATCATCCTATCCACTTCATCCTCTTTTGATATGCCAAGACGTGTGAATCCATCCTCTAGAAGAGAGACTAGCTGCATGACTAGTTTCGAATGAAAATTCAGATAGTCATGTGTTCCCTCTTTTCCATCATAGATAGTGTAGATTCTTCGATACTTATCCTTATAGTCATTCACAAGGTTGAATATCATCTCAATGAGTTCATCAAGAGAAGTGACTTTCTGTATCTCATTCCTCTTCTCCATGTAGACAATGTTCCATTCCTCTAACAGGATTGTAGCGACAAGACTCAGTTTATCCGGAAAGTAATGATAGATCGTACCGACTGCAATCTTGGTCTTCGATGCGATTTTACGCATCGAAAAGGTGGAAGGATTCTTTTCAAGTTCCTCCCGAGCCGCTTCCATGATGATGTCTTTCGCATTCTCTATGATTTTAGGCATACCTTTTATGAACATGTTCATTTTAATCTTGTAAGGGCTTTTATGCAAGTGGATTCGGTATGCTAGATTCTATTTCCCATAGAAAAAGACCATCTCTATCCCTGTTTCAGATAGAAATGGTCTTATTCAAATTGTTTAGAAATCCCTAATTAGAGAAGATTGACAGTGATGGTGAAGTACTTCTCTCCGTAGTCGACGTCATTAACCTTCGTGGCAGAAAGAGTATATTTCAATGTAGAGTTGGTATAAGTCTCCGAGGTCTGTCCACCATAGTTGTCAGAAGAAGCCTGACCACTTGTCTTTGTATAGGTGGTTTTAGCATCAAGGAGAGCAACATAGTTGGTGTAATAAGCATCGATATCAAAATCAGTAAGGGTATTCGCACTTAAAGTAATCGTGAATTCATTGTAATTTGTTGTCCAGTTATCGTAATCATAACTGAAGGAACCCACCCACTTGGAATTACCGCCTTCAACTGCGAGATAAGGAATATCCTTTAAGATATCATCACTGACAGGAGTCTCAACATCCGAATCGGAGTGGAGTGGACCATAGACCATGCTAAGTCCTGTGAAATCAGTGATTTCGTTCATCTTATTGTAGGCAGCATCAAGCTTGGTGTAGATATCGGAAGAGACAACGGGAGAATCAGCTGTTCCATAGGTGAACTTCATGATGGATTCACCTTCGGATTCTCCGTTATAGGAGACTTCAAAGTGAAGCTCACTGACTTTGTCATCCGAATCAAGGACAACAGAGACATCAGTGACTTCCTCACCATCATCAAGAGGAATGGTGAAGCCCTTGTTATAGTTGACTAATCCCTTGTACATGACAAAGGTGTTATCGGTTCCAGGCTTCTTGTAGAAGACATCCGGACTGGCAAGGACGCTGAACCACTGAGTGGCTAAGGAACCTTCGGATTCACTGACACCAGAGAAGCTGAAGTTCTTGGTCAAGGAATCACCTTCACCCATTTCAAGTCCACCGACATTGAAGGAGAAGAGATTATTTCCACGGGTCTGATATCCTTTTCCTTCATAACGCATGGAATCGGAATTGGTGATGGAACGATCATAGATCATGACAACATCCTTGGCAAAGACACCTTCGATGGTGTTGTATTCACTGCCATGGCCACGGACATTCATGCTGGTTGTGAAACCATTTGTTGTTGCACTATAGGCAAGAGCAGAGAAGGCTTTCTCTAAGCGGTCACCGACACCAGCGACTCTCTTTTTCGGAGAAACGGTAGGAACTTCACCAGTCGGAGTAGCAAATGTGGAAGTGATCTTATAGTCTCCACCGAGATCAAAGACAAAGGATTCCACCTGACCGTCTTTGATAACAGCATAGAAATCTGTGACTTTGCCATAGGCTTCCTCATCATCGTTGATGAGGTTAGCTAAGATGGTATCGGCTTCTCCACCGAAGTAGGAATAATTGTTGTCATCACCCTTCTTGAAGAGTTCCGGATCAACAGAAGAAAGATCAAAGACATCGGTCCAGTAGTCATCTTCGTTGTAGTGAGTCTTGACGGTGTTATCGACATTGAGGTAGTATTCGTCAAAGCACTCATCCTCATCGAGAACAAAGGCTTCCTCATCGACAATGGAACCATTCTTATCGGTCTTGTTTCTATAGATCTTGTTGGCGGACTTCTTCAAATAGACGGTGGAATCATCAGAAAGGCCAGAAGAGACGACTTTCTGAATCTTGGTAGTGACCTGTAAGTCATCACCGATGACATTAGTCATCTTATCACTAGTCAAGGAACCGCCGGTCATAAGAGTTGCGCCATCACCTATAAGGAAAGCTTCGATATTCTTATCTTTGGCAGAGTTGATATCAGTGACAACGGCTTCATCGATTCTAGCATCGCCTTCATAGAAATCGAAAACGAGTTCATTGTAACGGTTGAAATAGATTTCAACAGAAGAGACAGCATAAGGATTCTCATCGAGCTGTCCACCGATGAGATCAAGAAGAAGATCGGCTTCATCAGCATCAGTTAAAACAACTCTCTTTCCAGCGTCATTCAAAGAGAGCATTTCCTTTGTGACATTCAAACTCTTTGTAGCGACAAAGGAATCAAGGCTAGAAAGGTATTTGCCGTCTTTCATATCAGCGAAAGAGACCATGACCTCTGCTCCGGCATAGGTGAAGGAGAAAGAGGCCTTATCCTGATCGGCTTTAAAGCCAGAGAGGAGGATATGACCCGAACCGGTCTTAGTAGAGAAGATATAGTCAGAAGTGACGATAAGACTCTTTGTGCTGAATCCTTCCTTGGCATAGGAGCTTTTATAGCTAGTAGCATCCTTTAAGGAATTCAAAGCTTCAAAAATCGTATCGACAGTTGTTTCTTTCTGAACAATGGTAGATTCAGAAGAGCTATCGCTTGTGTTAGATGAATCTGTGCTGGAATTGTCAGAGATAGGAGAAGAAGATGTTCCCTTATCCGTCGTATTGGACGTATTGTTTTGACAGGCAATCAAAGCGAGCGACGAAAGACAGATGGCTAATGTACAAAGTTTCTTTTTCATGGTTTACCCCTTTTTTGTTTAAAACTTATACCTTTTGTTAGGCTCGGCAAAATATAATATATTCTTAGAATATATACAAGGTAAAAGCGTTAAAAAAGCATTAAAACTATCTTTGAAAGGCGTTACATTTTATTGTCATTTCCAAATGGTTGACAAAAAGATAACGAGCAAGGATAATCAATCATCGTAGTGAGGAACTCAAAGATGGAAATAACCTTAAAACACGGACTGACTCTATTTGCATTATGCACGATGCTATTCTCTTGTGGAAAGACATCAGAAACAGGTGATACAGAAACAAAAACAGAAGAGATCTCAATTTCGATTTCCAATCTTTCAAAGCACGAATACTCTGTTGGTGACTCACTTGATTTATCTACTATAAAGGTCAATCTCACCTACAAGGAGAACGGAGAATCCAAAGAGAAAGAGATTTCAGATTATCAATGCTATCTCGACAAGAAAGAGATTCAATCCTATGTCTTTGAAAACAGCGGTGAATATCATTTTTCTGTCTCTTATCATGGACTAAATAGTGAAAGTGAAACACTCTACTGCAATACAGACTCTTTGACTCTTCCAAAGCAGTACACAGACAAGACTATTGTCATGCCGACAAGCACACATACTTCCACAATTCAGTTCACGTCTACAATGACTTCAAATAACTATACCGAAAAAGGATATTACGCTCAGGATGAGATCGATGCTTCCTATCATGCCTATGACATGGGAAGAAAGTCTTACAACAACCAGCATTTCTTGCCGTCCACTGGAAATGTTCCACTTCTCATCGTTCCGGTTTCCTTGCCTGGTGATAACACATCATTCACTAATGATGAACTCAATATGATCAATGACTGCTTCTATGGAAACAGCACTGATATGGCATTTGAATCACTGCATTCCTACTACTACAAATCCAGTTTCGGAAAACTCAACTTCACATTCAACGTCTCTCCTGTCTTCGATGTCAAAGCGAATACGGAATATAAGGACATCTCTCAGATCACAAGCTCCGATAATGTACTCTCTATCTGTCAGAGCGCATTGAAGTATCTGAAAGAAGAAAAAGATTACGATTACACAAAATATGATTCCGATAAGGATGGAACCATCGATGGTGTCTGGTTCATCTACAAAGGAAAGGATTCCCAGGACATGCCTTTCTGGCCGTATACTTCCTATACGACAAATGATGGAACCGTAACCGATCCTGTCTTGAACACTTATGGATGGGCAGGAGTCGACTTCCTCACTCAGGACTATTACAAGCGTGTCACCACAACGGATGAAAACGTTGGAAAAGATGCTCATGTCTTAATCCATGAGACCGGACATATGTTAGGTCTTAACGATTACTATTCCTATGGAAACATCAGTTATTCTCCACTTGGTGGAAGAGATATGATGGATATGTCCTTACAGGATCATAACGCCTATTCCAAATTAAGGCTTGGATGGGTAACCCCAACCATCGTAACAGGTGATTGTAGTTTATCTATAAACAGTTCCTTCTATGAAGATCAGGTTATACTCATTCCTTATCAGGGCAAGAAGTATAAGACAACAGAGGATGGAAAGATCCAGTTCAATCCATTTGATGAATATCTACTCATCGAACTCTATTCCGATGAAAACATGAATTCACTTGACTACCTTCCGAATAAGGCAACACACACCGAAGGATACGGAGTCAAGCTACTCCATGCTGATGCAAGAGGTGGACAAGTCATCAACAATTCATTCCGATATTTCTCAAATCCGGATGATATCTTAACAGCGGAAAACAGCATCTTCATGCCGATATCCAACACCGATGACGGTTCTAGAAGCGAAGCCTATTACACAGGCATCTCTTCTGAATCCGCATTCGATGAAATAAGAATCATCTCCAAAAACGGAAACTATATCGGACTAGGTGAAGGAGAAGAACTTCCGGAAGATTCCTCTTTTTTCAAATCAGGTGACTCATTCAGCATCGATGACTACAAGAGCCAGTTCGTACACGGCCGTTTCGATTATTCCATCAAGAAGCCGCTTGTCTCTTTCAAAGTGACTTCGTTGAAGTAATCAATATCTAAACTCATAAGCCAAGTGACTATACGCACTTGGCTTTTTCAATGATGTTTTAGAAGTTGTTAGCTACAAGTATATAAAAAACATCCTTAGTGCTGTACCATTGAATAAACAGTACAACACCAAAGGATGTTATTTATTGATCAGTTACGATTAGTCAACGATGTAAGGATAGATGGTAAGTCCGTAATCAGCTTCAGAACCGACAAGGAGTGTGATCTCAAGGTTCTGGTTCTTGAATAGCGGGATGTCATCGTTTCCATCACTTCTGACCCAACCGGCATTGACCATCTCATCGGAGGTGAGAAGGGCAAGATAATCGCTCTGGAACTGCTGTCTTACGGCTTTGGACTGATTGACATCACCAGAGGAGCAGACATTGATTCCGCCTAAGTTGTAGCACTTGTAGTTGCCAGAGAGAGCAGGAGAATAGATGTAAGGAAGAGCAGCGATCTGATTGTCCGTGAAACCATTGGACTTAAGGACCTTATCGACACCGGAGAGATCTTCTAACCAAGTCTTAGGAAGTTCATCCTCGCTTAAAGGCTGTAAGGCTTCGACCTTGGATGCGATTGCGCTATCGATAGCGACATCTCCATCATCTCCCCAGTCATAGGTCAAAGTGTAGTCATCGACGATATAGCCAGCCATTGTGGAAACACGATAGGTGATCTTGTCGAGATAGTCCTGATGTGTTCCGGAATCCTTCAATGTGATCTTGATGTTGGAAGGAGTATCACTTGCTTCAAGCGGCATATTGTCCGGGATGAGTTTGACATTTCCATTCGGATGGAAGGTATTTGCTGTTCCTTCTTCCTTTTCATAGACTGCAGGAGAACAGTTCCACTCTTTTCTTTGATTCAAGGCAGTATCATGATTGCTTAAGGAAGAAGTGGCCTTGACTTCTCCGTTGACAACCTTGAAGTAGACAACCTGATCTCCGACCATCTTCATACCTCTGTAATCCGTGGAATTGTTCTTGACGGTCTTATTGAGATAGTAGTCCTTCATGAATGTCTCTTCTTTTGTCATATAGGTGACATTATTGAGAGTATCGAACTGGACTGTTGTGACTTTGTAGTCCTTATTGGTATCGTTGAAGGAATCGATAGCAGTCTTGAGTCTATCGGTGACACCAGGAACATTCTCAGGAAGCTTTTCAGCAAGGCTGGTATCGATCTCTCTAGCGGGAGACTGAACCTCGACTTCGAGATATTCGTACTTCTCATCGACTGTGGTTCCACTCATGGAATAGGTAGGAGTGTAAAGGACAGCAGAGAAGGATTTGATGATATCAACACCATCTGTCTTTTCGGTATGAGCAGTCAAATCCATAACCTGAACGGTATCCATCTTCCACATGGTGAGATCATAAAGGATTGTAGCAGCATCGAGACCATAATACTTATAGGTATCTTCGGAATCCTTCTTCCAAAGTTCAGGAGTGAAGTAGTTCTTGAAATCCTGGAAGGCAGTGATGTTTTCGCCATCGTAGTATTCCTTGATCAACTCATTCATGTTGTTGAGTGAAGAAGAATAAAGTCCTTTGTCATCCACCTGATAGCAGAGAGTGTAAAGGAGAACATCATCCTTGTTGTACTGTTTCCAGCTGACACCCTTCTTGTCGGTCTGATTGTCGAAATCATACTTGACAGTGGTGGATACGGTCATAGAGTTGTCCTTATTGATAACAGAACGAGTGATATCCAAAGACCACTTGTCGGAAAGAAGATCCGGGCAGTTCTTGTTTGCAAAGGCAGGAGATGCAGCAAAGTCAGCAGAGCTGTACTTTAAGAAGTTCTCGCCGTTTGCGAATGTTGTCGTTCCAACATCGGAGATGACAAAGTCAGCACCCTGGTAATCGATAAGAGTCGTATTGTCCTCATCATAGACCATAAGGTTGCAGACCAAAGTATTGTTCTGATACTTCAAGGAGATAGCAGGAGAATCCCCATCCTCGATATAGCTCTGATATCCGCTTAAGGCAGCAAGATAATAGTTGAAGGACTTATCCGTGGAGATGATTTTTCCATTCTCTTCGGTGAGAAGAGAGTCAACAATCTCACCACCGATACCATCGCTTGCGGTGTAATACTTAAGAGGATTGACAGTCAATGTGGTACCAGGATAATAGACCTTAGTGCCGGACTGAAGAGCATAGATTGTACCTAAATCGATAGACTTCTCTTCATCATTGTTAGAGAAAGAGAACAAAGCGCCTTCTCCCTGAGAGAAGAAATCGTCAATGACGATATAGCCTCCATCGATGAGAGATCCATAGACATAGTAAGAATCATACTTGAAGCATGCTTCTTCATCTTCATAGTAATAGCTGACAGTATAATTATCGGCTTTCGCAGCATCGTTGAGGAAATCAACAATACCATAGACTGTATTGTCATAGGTTGTCTTCTTGCCTGTTTCAGAGGTGTTGTTGGAGGATTCAGTGTTCGGCTTTGTTGTGTCGGATGTTTTCTCGCCACAGGATGCAAGCATTGTGACTAGAGCGAGTAACGGAATGATTTTCAGGTTCTTTCTTTTCATTGTTTTTGTCCTTTCTAGTAATTCAAGATATTCACCGTGTAATTAAAGTCTTTCTCAGAATCAAATTTTCCATTGACGAACTGATTTTTGTAATCCTCAATGGAGAAGGTAGAGTTCTTGGAGAGATCACCATTTGGAGCAAAGAGAGAGGAAGTCTTTGCATAGTTGTTATAGGATGCGTAGGACTTATCAGCATAGATGAGACGGACCTCATCATAATAGTTGGCTGAGGAAGGAAGTCCAAAGCGAGTCGACTCACTTCTTTCTCCGCTTTCCGTATTGCTGATTGCCTTGATGATATCGTGATTGTTCTCGCCTAAGAGTTCCAATCCCTCTTCGGCAGAGACAAGTTCGGATTCATAGGTGTCATCCTGTCTTCTGACACTGACTTTGGCAAGTCGATTGTCAACATGATAGATTCTGACACCATATCCTTTGATCGAGTCGACATAATACTGCTCATATCCTTTTTCGTTGAGGTTCTTGTCAGTATAGAAGTCAACTAACAGATATTCATCGAAGAGATTGATATCGACTAGCCCGGTATCCTTATCGATAGCCTTGGAATAATCTTTCTCATCATAGGGGATGAGGATACACTGATCTAGGTTCTGATCGGCTTTGAGTGTGATGGTGCAGTTACCTGTAACAACATAAGGCTTCTGCCATCCCATCATCATCTTCGAGAACGGATTCTGATCAGAGCAGTTATTGTCCATCATATCTGCTCTACCTAAAGGAGCATATCGATCACTCACCGACTGATTATAGGAATAATAGTCCGAGAGACCGAACATATGTCCAGATTCATGGATGATGACGTGTCCGTCATTTCCTTTATCCTCACCTAATGATTCGGTAAGGAAGGTGCTTCCTAACCAGCCGAAGTTATTGATCTTTGGATTTTCAGGAGTTCCTGTAATTCCAGTCGTAGAGGAATACGCCCAGAAGTTCATGACATCGGTGCTCTTCTTGTCATAGACATAGACGAACCATGCTCCATCGATGATTCCGTTATGATCGCTGTCATATTTCGTCAGATCAAGATCATAGGTTGTCTTTGCCCACTCCAATGCTTCCTCAATGAAGACTTCCATCTGTTTGTTCGGATTGGCGAAATCGAAGTAGGTATTGAAGTCCTCTGTCTCTCTTTCCGGGAAGAAGTAATCTGTCACAGTTCCTGTGATGTTCAGTTTTCCGTGAGAGGACTTGGAATAGTAAGAGCGCAAGGATTCAAATGGGATATCATTGCTATCTGCGAAGAATGCGTTGTTGATGGTGTTCCATAAGTCACCTGTCGCAAGGGAATCATATCCTGGAATGACAACAGGGATGATGAGGAACGGAACATTTCCAGTGCCTGGTGAATACTGCCAGTTCTGAGCATTGTTCTGTCCATAGTCGAAGAGATTCTTCGGTGTAGATATCTCATCCGGAGACAGATATCCTTTGTCGGTGTTGTTCTTATTCTTATTCTGAATCTGGATTGTGACAGTGCGATCATCATCAACCCAGTCATTATCCGTTCTATCAGAATAGTCAACCGGTTCACTCGATATGTTCTCATGAGCACAATAGAGATAGAATTCAGAATGAAGGATTTTCTCCTGTCCGACAGAAGAGAAGGAAGTATAGGAGATGTTGACTGTGAAGACTCCATATCCATCGATGACGAAGGAATCAATGGATTCACCATTGACATCGATCTTGTATTCAGCATCAGTCAAGGTATCGATTCTCTTCTTGTAATTCTCAGTTCCGGTGTAGTAAGAGGTCTCCACCTGAACAGTTAAACCACTGAGATCAACCTTTTCACCGATCTTATAGTTGCTCTTACTCGGAGCAGTGACCATAAGAGTCTGAGAGAACTTCTTTGCCTTGTTGATGGTCAATGTGAAGCTAGCTCTTTCGTATCCGCCTTTTGTGACAAAATACTCTAATCCTTCTCCGAAAGTATCGGGATTGAGCTTATCGTTATCATGAATGGCGTTACCTTTAGAATCAACAACAACAAAGTCTTTGATGTTCTCACTCGTATCAGCTAGTGTACCATCTACATACTTAAGCGAATCGACCTTGAGCGAAGAGTAGGAAAATGTCTCATACTGATCATATTCCGTCTTCGAAGCAGTGACTGATAGCTTCATTGTCACATTCTTCTCTGTTACCGCACTTGAGGAAGTGTTGTCTCCACAGGAAGACATAGAGAAGAGGAAGAATGACAATGCAATGGAAATAACTGTTTTCGATTTTTTCATCAGCGTCTCCTTTACAATTTTAAATACTCTACTAGTTACAACAATCATCTAACAAAAATGACATATTAATATATCATATTTTATAAGGAAATTTAAATATAAATGCGTATGAGTTATTGACAGAATGAATATAATTCATATCAAGTCATAACTTTAATTTGATCACCCTTTCATGAAAAATAAAGATATGCACATATCAAAACAGAACGATAAGCAATCTGGAATCTTTCGGATTAAAAATTCAAAATTTTTCGGAACAAAAACACGAAATCCCGTTTTTAGGATTTAACACTTGAAAAGTTTGGTGAAATAACAGATACCCGAGGAAGTTATTATTTATAAATAAATAATAAGCGCTTGAGTATCTTTTTTTGTTGTTGTATAATATATAAAGTGTTAAGGTGTTAAGATTAAGGAGGAGACAGAAATGGCGTATTTTCTAAAGAGGACAAGGCCGTCGAAGAAGGGCGAGTATCTCCAGATCTACGAGAGCAGGTACACTCCCGGGGTGGGCTGCAGGAACCGCTCCTACAGGAAGCTCGGCTATGTGTCGGACCTTGTCGATTCCGGGATAGAGGACCCCGTGGGCTACGGCAAGAGGCTCGTCGAGGAGCTCAACGCTGCGAAGGAGGCCGGACAGCCCCAGATCGGCGAGTCGTCCACCCAGCTCAACGTCGGATACTTCCTCCTGAAGGCGATGATGGACAAGCTCGGGTTCGACAGCGACATGGGCCTCATGACCTCGAACAGGAAGTTCCAGTACGAGGTCTCCGACTTCGTCCGCACCATGGTCTACGCCCAGGTCATCAGCCCGGGCTCGAAGCTGAAGGCGTTCGAGAGGACAATCCCGGACATCTACGGATGCAGGGCCTACTCCTACGACCAGATACTCGACGGCATCGAATACCTCGGAAGCGACTACCAGAAGTTCATCGAGCTTTTCAACCACCACATACAGAGGACGTACCCAAGGGACACGGGAAAGGTCTACTTCGACTGCACGAACTACTACTTCGAGGTCGACCTCGAGGACGGCCTGAGAAGGAAGGGGCCTTCGAAGGAGGGCCGCAAGGACCCGATCGTCGGGCAGGCGCTTCTCCTTGACAGCAACCAGATCCCGCTGGCCATGACGCTGTATCCCGGAAACGAGAGCGAGAAGCCTCAGCTCAGGAGGCACATCGAGGACATAAAGGAACGCTACGGCGTCGAGGGCAAGGTCGTCCAGGTCGCCGACAAGGGCCTGAACTGCGCCGCCAACATCTACGCGGCCGTCAGGGAGGCCGATGACGGATACCTGTTCTCCAAGTCCGTCCACGGGAAGAATCTTTCGTCCACCGAGAAAGAATGGGTCCTTCTGGAGAACGCCCACAACGTCTGGCGCGACATGAAGGACAATGAGGGGAAAGTGCGATACAGATACAAGGAGACTGTCGATGACTTCTCATACAGCTTCCTTGACGCCAGCGGGACAAGGCAGTCATTCACCGTCAGGGAGAAAAGGGTGGTCACCTACAACCCGAGGCTGGCCGCAAAGCAGAGAAACGAGATAATGAAGGAAGTGGAGAAGGTCAAGACGAAGCTCACGGTCAAGGGGATTGCGAGGGACGAGTTCGGCGACGGGGTCAAGTACGTCGACTTCGAGGCGGCGGACAAGGACGGAAGGAAGGCGAAGATCCAGCCGAGGCTGAACGAGGGCAAGGTAGACGAGGCGCTGAAGTTCGCCGGATACAACCTGCTTGTGACATCGGAGACCAAAAAAGGAGCTGAGGAGATATACGACATCTACCACGGGCTATGGAGGATAGAGGAAAGCTTCCGCATCATGAAGACATACCTTGAGGCAAGGCCGGTGTTCCTCAAGAAGGAGGAAAGCATATACGGCCATTTCCTCATCTGCTACCTTGCTCTTACAATTCTCAGGCTCATCGAAAGGAAGGCGTTCAAGGACGAGCTTTCCCCGTCGGAGCTGATTGGCTTCATCCGTGACTACAACGTCACCGCCACGGGGAACGACACCTACATCAACAACGCGACGAGCAGCTCGACCTACCTGAAGATAAAGGAGACCCTTGGCCTGTCCAAACTTGGGAACCTTTACCTCACGAAAAAGAATCTCGACAGCCTGCTCGAGAACGTTGATCTTTAACACTTGTTTTCAGGGGTAAATCCTAAAGTCAGGTATCATATTTTATAAGGAAATTTAAATATAAATGCGTATGAGTTATTGACAGAATGAATATAATTCATATCAAGTCATAACTTTAATTTGATCACCCTTTCATGAAAAATAAAGATATGCACATATCAAAACAGAACGATAAGCAATCCAGAATCTTTCGGATTGAAAATTCAAAATCCTTCGGAACAAAAGCACGAAATTCTTCGGAATGAAATTGACAAATCCTTCGGAACGGATATAATTATCCTAGAGGTGAAATCCATGGAAATCACAGAATACAAAGAAAGAGTAATCGATAAGAAAATCGGCTTATATTTAAGATTATTCGGCTCTATTCTGATTGAAGGGCCGAAATGGTGCGGAAAAACATGGTGTGGAAGGCATAATGCAAACAGCGAATTCCTCTTATCCGATCATAGAGGAAACTTCAATAATAGAAGAATAGCAAAACTGAATCCTGACTTTGTGCTATCAGGTGAATATCCTCGTCTAATAGATGAATGGCAGGAAGTTCCTGAGATTTGGGATGCTGTCAGAAACAGTATTGACAGTGATAGCAAGAAGGGTAAATTCATCCTGACCGGGTCTGCAACTATCAATAAAAGCAAATACATTCACTCTGGATGCGGTAGAATCGCACGACTTAAAATGAGGCCAATGTCTTTGTATGAAAGCGGTCACTCCAGTGGAAAAATTTCATTGAAAGATATCTGTGAAGGTCATGCACCCAATGTATTGACCGGAGATGTAAAGTTAATTGATTTGCTAAATTATATTTTGGTCGGTGGTTGGCCATCGTTATTGAGCTCAGATATAAAGAATAACTACTATGTTTCAAGAGAATACATCAAGAATATTCTGAGTGAGGATATATACAGAGTCGATGATGTGAAAAGAGACTCTCACAAGGTGGAACTTCTTTTAAGGTCTTTAGCAAGAAATGAAGCAACAACTGTCACCAACAGAAAACTCAAAGATGACATAAAAGAGAAAGATTTCGATGACCTCTCACTTGATACAATCACGGACTATCTGAACTTATTCAATAGTCTTTATCTAACAGAAAACATCCCTCCTTTTTCTACCAGTTTACGTTCATCATTAAGAGTAAAACAAAGTGAGAAAAGACATTTTGTCGACCCCTCTTTGGCTTGTGCCTTATTGAATCTGACCACTGACAAAATGATAAACGATTTAGAATTGACTGGATTCTTATTTGAGTCATTGGTTGAAAGGGATCTTTTAACCTATGTGGATGCATTTGATGCAAAGTTATACCACTATCAAAACTATAGCAACAATGAAATTGATGCAGTGATTGAACTTGAAGATGGATCATGGTGTGGAATCGAAATCAAATTAGGTGCTCATCAGATTGATGCAGCAGCCGAGAATCTACTGAAAATAAACAACAAAATCGTTAAAGAAGGTGGAAAAGGAGCAAAGCAATTAATCATAATTTGTGGCCTTACCAATGCAGCATATAAAAGAGAAGATGGTGTATATGTCGTTCCGATTACCGCATTGAAAGATTAATATTCTTTTCAGTCGTTTTCTATAATCGTAGCAGAGCCGAATGAATACTTGGCTATGATCTTTTTGCCATTAGGAAGCTTAGCGAATATATCGACACTATGGAATGTGCTAGCAAATACGGAGTCAATAAAAACGTTTTCAACGACCAATATATTTTTGAAGTACCCTAAATAGGCAACGACATTATAACCATCAATATTGAAGACTTTAGTCTTAATCACGAATATGGACATAATCGAAGCGATTGTTGCTGTGAACAATATCAGTCCAGAACCCCAGGTTAAGGTAAACCAATACTCTTTGTGATAATATGAAACATAACCACTAGGATGAGTAATGGCTTCTTTATCTAAGAGCCACAGACAAAGGAATGAGACAAAGAGAACTAAGCAGATTCCATTTACGACATATTGGTTTGTCTTTACTAGTTTCGCTTTTCTCCTATACTTCTCAAGCCATGAATCATTGATTGGTTCTACTACATTTCTAGGTTCAGTCTTTCCAGTAATTGTATATCCACAATTTGGACAGAACGGTGCTTTATCACTCACATCATGTCCACATTCCGGGCATTTGATTATCGCCATACACATACCTCGCTTTCAATTCTCTATAGTATAGTCGATTCTTGTTTCTTTTATCTTGTTTTTTCGATAAAATGGAGTTGCCATGAAAGGAGAATAATTCATGAAACGCAAATTGATTCGTATATGTCTTCTTGCTTGCCTCCTCTGTTCTTGCCAGGGAAACAAAGAGTCCAACACGGAAAAGAACAGCACTGCACCGGATACAACGAGTGCAAAGACTTCTACAACGGAATCCTCTTCTACAAAGAAGGAATATCATGTCTCTAAGAAATTAGATAACAGCAAAATCTATCTTGAACTTAATAAGAGTTTCTCTCTTCCTACCACATTCTTTACTGAAACAGCTGAGATTCCTTATATTGAGTTGAATGACTTCTTTATCAACTTCTTCTCCAAGCACGTTATGGAATCGACAACGGATTTCTTCACGATTTCCAATAATGTCGTCACCAATCGTTTCAGCAATACCTCTATGGTCTTCCATACCGATAGCAACACTATCACAACCGATGATTTAGATCAGTTCACCAATTACACCACCTCCTTAAAGACACCTATGGATATTGTCGATAGTGCAACAGACAATCTTGCTAAGTTCAACACGGAAAAGACCACCTATACCAAAGGCGATGCTGTCACATTCAATCTCAGTGACTATAAGATGAATCTCATCTCCTATGAGGATAAGATCTATGTTCCTTTCTCCATTATCGAATCTATCGGTCTTTCCTCTATCTTCACCCGTTTTGCCTTCAACGGAGATGACTACTATAATGCATCCACGACTTCCTTCTTCGATTCCGAAAAGGGAACCTTGAACGAATTCGGAACCAAGTTTGCTTCCGGAAGTCTGTTCAAGAATTCAACTAGAACAGAAACCTATGCAAACTACTTCTATTACAGTTTCTTATTCGAACTTACCAATTACGATGGTCATTATCCAATCAGTGGAATCAAAGATCTCGACGCGCAGATAGAGAAGGATGGATTAAAGGAAAAGATCCTTTCCACCAATTCCGATACAGCTAATGCTGCCGCTGCTTATATCCTCATGAAATATCTAAGCGATGGTGGACATACCGCATTCTATCATCGTGGTATGACTAGCACATACGACGCTAAAACAGACATGGACTTGATGAAGCTTATCGCCATGGATGAGCGCTATATGGCTACGATGCAAGTCTATCAGCAGTTAGCATCTCTTAGAAAGGAAACCACTCCCCTTGTCGAATATTCGGCTGACAACACTACAGCTATGATTCACTTCGATTCCTTTGTCCAGCATACTGAGGCCCTCACGAAGAACAATGTGACGAAAGATGAAAGCACCTTTGCAACTCTCTATCTCTCCTTCGAAGAGATCAAGACGAACACATCCGTCAAGAACGTCGTCTTCGATGTCAGTCTCAATGGCGGCGGTGCTGCTATCGCCTTAGCGGAAGCATTATCCTTCATGACAGATGATCCGGTCGAAATCACTGTCAAGAACATGAAGACGAATGCCGTCATCAAGGAATGCCTCGACTTCGATAACAATCTCGATGGAAGTACTGTCGACAATGACTCTTATAGTGGAAAATACAACTTCTACATCCTCACTTCCCCCTATTCCTTCTCCTGCGGTAACGCCTTCCCGAACATTGCAAAGGACAAAGGCTATGCCAAGATCATCGGTCAGAGATCCGGTGGCGGAGACTGCGCCGTTCTTCCTGGTATCACAATCGATGGCGGTGTCTTCACCATGTCTAGCAACTACTCCATCAGAAGAACGGATGGAACAAGCGTCGATGATGGATGCGCAGTCGATATCGAATTAGCTTACGATAAGTTCTACGATGTCGATGCTGTTAACACAGCCATCACAAACGCAAAGTAATCTTTAACACCTAAGAAAGCGTCCTGAAAAGGGCGTTTTCTTTTGCCTGTTGAACTTCTGTCATCCGTTTTCTTCATTAGCATTGACTAACTAGGCTCTCATTAAGTAATGTAGTAGTTAGCATGTTTGTTGAAATCCCCGAAAGGAGCAATACAAGATGAGTTACGAAAACGAGATTTTAGAATCAATTGCCTCAAAGTGCCTTTTATGCCATAACGCTTCTTGCGATAAAGCGTGTCCCAACCATTTTTCCCCCTCTTCCTTTTTGCGTTCTGTCCGCTTTGAAAACCAGGATGGAGCATTGAAGCATGTCGATAAGAATATCTGTTTATTCTGCAATGGAGAGTGTGAAAAGAACTGCATCCATTACGATGGAAAGATTCGAATCCATAAGGCGATTGAATGTGCAAAGGAATTCGAAAAGACAACAGAAGAACCCTCTTTAGAGATCAACTTCCTCGGTGTAAAGTGTGAGAATCCGTTCTTCTTATCCTCATCTGTTGTCGCATCCAACTATGAGATGTGTGCAAGAGCCTTAGAGATGGGATGGGCAGGCATCGTCTATAAGACGATCGGATTCTATATTCCTAAGGAAGTCTCGCCTCGATTCTCAGCGATTAAGAAGGATGGAACACCATTTGTCGGATTCAAGAATCTAGAACAGATTTCAGAACACACAGTCGAAGAGAACTTTGCCATACTTGCAAAGCTTAAGAAGAACTATCCAAGCAAAGTAATCGTCGCTTCCATCATGGGACAGACAGAAGAGGAATGGACCAAATTAGCTTCTATGGCTGAAAAAGCAGGATGCGATATCATCGAATGCAACTTCTCCTGTCCTCAGATGGCAGTGAAAAAGATGGGAAGTGCAATCGGTGCTGATAGCAAAGCCGTTGAGATTCTAACAAGAGCAGTGAGGAAAGGAACGAAGCTTCCTATCCTTGCCAAGATGACACCGAATGTCACAGACATGACTCCCTCCGCTATTGCATCCATCAAAGGCGGAGCCGATGGAATCGCAGCCATCAACACCATCAAATGCCTTACCAATGTCAACTTAGAGACGATGGAAGGTGATCCCAATGTTTCAGGAAAGACATCCATCTCTGGATACAGTGGCAAAGCGGTAAAGCCGATTGCTCTCCGTTTCATCTACGACTTATCATCAGATGATGAGTTAAAGAATGTTCCTCTTTCCGGTATGGGTGGAATCGAAACCTGGAAGGATGCATTAGAATTCCTATCCTTAGGATGCTCTAACATTCAGATAACCACTGCTGTCATGCAATACGGTTACCGCATCATTGATGACCTGATTGATGGAACCAAGAACTATATGAGGAAGTATCACATTTCGTCCTTAGAGAGCATTGTTGGTAAGGCTATTGATAACATCGTCTCTCCGATGGCATTAGATAGAAATAGCAAAGTCTATCCTATCTTTGATCGAAACAGATGCATCGGATGTGAAAGATGCTATGTTTCCTGTTTAGATGGCGGACATCAAGCAATTGAGATGAAAGACAATAAACCATTCATGAATCCGAATAAATGCGTCGGATGTCTTCTCTGTGAGCTTGTCTGTCCTGTCCACGCTATCTCTACTTCAAAGAGAGTCAAGAAGAACAACAAATAAGATCAACCACTTAGGAGCCACAATAGATGTGGCTCCTTTTTCATTTCATACTAAAAAAGCTAGAGTCCATGATGGAATCTCTAGCTAGTCATATTAGCGAAGGACCATTGTGATGATGAGAATAGCGGCAAGCAGATAACCGAAGCTGAAGAAAAGTCCGTATAGGATCAAAGTGAAGTAATCAAGGGGCTTGCAGCGTTTTCCAAGATGAGGATGATAGAAGAGAAGCATTGGAATCAGATAAACAATCTGGTAATAACTTCCGATGCCTTTGATGTTGCTTGAATAGTTTCTTAAGATGTATTCGTTCACTCCAATCGCGGCAACGATGAGACAGATGAAGATATTCTTGATGTAATAGAATCGGTTTCCGTTGAAGAATCGTGTTGCCGCTTCCACTCCGTACTTCCTTTTGAAGTAGAGTCGAATCAGATACAAGCCGACTAAGTAGGAAACACAAAGAAGTGAGAACTGTGGTCTTTCTGAATCGAAGAAATAGACCTGCCATGTGTTGAAATCTAAGCCTAAGGCCTTATAGTTTTCAAAGATGACAGTGGAGACGACAATCCATGCAATCGGGATAAGGCACATGAGACGGAAGATGATCGTCTTCTTTTTCGTATTGATATTCTTCGGAGTATAGAAGAGGAAGAACATAATACCGAAGTAACAGGAGATAGTTCCAAAGTTGTTCGGTACAACATAGTAGTCTCTGAGTAAGAAGATGAGACCTCTTGTCTTAGCTAAATATTCAATCAAGATGCATTCGATGAAATATAGTCCGAAGAATACGATTCCGTATAGGAAGAAGTTTCTCAAGCTTCGGCTGTCATCTAGGAAGATATCGAAGTCGATGAAGTAGAGTAAGAACATGCCGACTGTAAATAGACGGAAGAGATTTGTCGATGTCTGATTGTACATCTCCTGAGTGACACCGCTGCTATAGAAGAGCAACTCGATGTTTAAGAAGATACGTACAGAACCTAATGCGATAAGACAGATACCGATGATCTCCAATACCGTCTCTGGAAGGAAGGGGAAGAAAGGAATATCTTTTCCCATCATTGCGACATTCTGTTTCTGCTTATCTGTCACTTTGAATGGAGAAGCATTCTTTTTCGGCTCTTCGTCAATAGCGATAGAATCCACTCTTCCTAGTTCCAGTTTCTTCTTCTCTTCCTTGATTCCAAAGAAGAAGGAGAAGAGAATCGCAAAGAGGAATAGACCCGTCAATCCAATACCGATGATACCCATCACAAGAGACATGATCTCAGCGAAGAGATTCTTATTAGCGCCTTCCTTGTGATCGACAAGAAGCTCCTTATAGAAGTCGTAATCCATTCCGGTTTTCTCTTTGATCAAGGATGTGAAGTCAGAATTAACCTGATTTATCTTGCTTACCATCTTGGCTTTGACAGTATTATATAGTTCATTTGAACTATCCAGTGTCTCACCATCTTCATACTTGATTGAATCAGAGAAGACAAACTTAGAATCTTGAATCGTAAAGGTAGAGATGTATTTATCCAATGTCGAATAATCAACGTACTGGACATTGATGTAGTTTAAAGAACCTGTCGCACTGTTAGGGACGATGTAATAGATGCTATCATTCTCGCCTTTGTAGCGGACATAGGCATTCAAGTCACGGATTGCGAAGGTCTCCGTCGACGTCGATATGGAGACATACTTCTCGTCATCCGAGTGATGAATCTCAGGTCTTGTCAGTTCATGGAGAAGGGAGAAGGTGGTTGTGCCTTTTTCTCTTACTTCATCGACAAACTGAAGATATTTCTCGCTGTAGAACTGATCAGCATGAGTTGTGATCTCATTATTCTTGGCAAAGCTGACACCGATTGTCGTGATGGATAAGAGAAGCAAGACGACAAATGCAAGCTTGACCCACAGTTTTGAAAGAAGGATTCGATACCATTTCTCAAAACGTGTCATCTTCTCAGGCAGGGCGGAGGGATAAGAAGAGAGGCCGACAAAATACATGGAATAGTCAAAGCCGAGCTTATCGGAGATCTGTTCTACGTACTTCTTTCCTGGTTTGACATATCCATTCTCATAATAACGATAGAAGAGAGTAGGAACACCCAAAAAGCGAGCAAATTCCTTCTTTGACATGCCTTTTTCCGTTCTCTTCTGATAAAGGATTTCATTGAATGACTCTCTCATACGCTTATTCCTTTTTCTCCGGATAGGTAATAGTCACAATCTCTTTTCCCTCTGAAGAAGGAATATCTCCTTTTTCATAAGAGACCATATCTTCTTTTCTTTGATCAAAGTAACTGAGTTCATAAGTGGATGCATCACTTATCGAGATAGAGTATTCCTCTTCCACAGGAAGATAAGCAAAGAATGTCGTTCCTTTCGATCCATAAGTGATGGTACCAGATTTATCCAATGTTCCATTCTTAAGAGAAGCAACTGTCTTTCCTTTCTTATTCTTGATCTCTATGACAGAACTTGTTTTCACGTCATGAATTTCTAAATAATAGTAGCTTCCATCGCTATTGTATGATTTCGGATGAGAGCCATAATTCACATCCTGTGCCATCAGATGGGAAAGACATAATTCAGGATAATGTCCGGCAGCTAATGAATGAATGTTGTCCTTGCTAAGAAGGGTAAAGAACAATTCAAGATCATTCAGGAATACTTTTGTCAAAGCGGATAAGAGTCCATTGATACAGGAAGTCAGATCATTGGGTGAGATATCCATGCCTAAATCAGCCATCACTCGATGGCATAAGACAATGAAGTCTTTTACAAACACTTCCGGATCATGGAGAAGGTTATTGATCAAGACATCGACATTGGTTGAATTCAAAAGATAAGAAAGAAGGGAAACGCCTAAAGTCATGAATGAGAACTTCGGTGAACCGTTCTTATATACAATCTCGAAGATATTCCTAAGTCCTGTCTGTAAATTCGTGACATACTCTTCTCTCGATGAGATACCGATTGTAGCAAGACTTGAAATCAGATTGGATAGATAAAGTCCGCTTGTCCAATTGATCTTATAACTGCTATATTCATCGATCGTCATAATAGAATCCGTCTTCGACATGAAACTACCGCCATTGACAAACTTGGAAAGATAATATTCACCAAGGCTAGTATGATTATCCATGTCATTGTAGAAGACAAGAACCGGGCTTAAAAGAGACTCAAAACCAGCATTCCTGACTTGGTCAGGAAGATAATAGTCGACACCATATCTTGTAAAATGATATTCCTTCATCGCAACCATAGGAACAGGATCGTTGGCGTTAACTATGTTATGAATGTTGGAATAGATTTCATCTCTAGGAGAGATATCCTCTAAATAGGAGGCTCCCATTGGGGGTTCAAAGCAATAGCAATAAATATTCTCTTTCTTGATTGAAATCTGATTGTCAAAGATATTCTTTCCCTTTGATATCTCTTTATCCAAACGACCGATAGCAAGATTATTCGAAGCTCCTGCTCTGGAATATCCGACTGTCCAGAGCTTCACTTCACCTTCTATGGAACTGTTCTTTACGTAATCTTTAAGACTGTCAAGATAGATAGTTGAGGCGTCATAGAAGCCTTTATGCTGAGGATTGTCTTTTCCATCTCCGACTGTCACATTTCCGGCCCATTCCATTTCATAGTTCTGTCCACGCAAACCAACTGCAATCAATGTCTCATCACCGATCTTTTTCTGTCCGAAGATCATACCTAACGAATCCGTTGTCGATTTCACCTTGTAGTAGGAATTGACTTCAATATCACTGAATCCATTTTCCTTCAAGAAGGCTTCCGCATTCAGATAACGATAAGAGTGATTCTCCTTGTTGACATTGCTTGCAAAACTAGCCATAGCAAAGGCAATGGAACAAGTCGCTAAGGAATTATTGTAGACAGTAGAATCACCAGTGAAATATTCATCAGTAAAATAGGCGGTTCCGACATAGTCATTTTCCGATGCCTGAGGATATTTGAATGTACACTTGTTCAGTGTACCCTGGCTGCACGAGGCTAGTACAAAACAGGTAGAGAGAAAAGCAAGAAAAGGCTTAATCTTTTTCATTCTTATATTTTAACAAAAATATAAGACAAAAAGTACAAGATTGTCGAATATCAGGTTCTCTTTTTTCTCCTTTTTCATCGATTCAGATGATTTGAAACGAGGGCATTTCACTTCCAACAAGACTGAAAGCTATTCCTTCAATGCAATTTAAAGAAAACGAATCGAATTGCACTGATGACCTATACAATCTTCAGTTTATAGCAGTTATCAGAATTCACGTCGCAATATCCAACCACATCGTGTGACTAAAACACCGGTTGACGAGATAACTTCTAATGAGAGATTTCAGCACTCAATGAATCATATTTACTGGTTTGTCTTCTTATTGTCTGAACGTATTCCGTATCCCTTCTCTTTCCACTTATTGATGGCTTCTATTACCAGTGGATCATTTGTTGGTATATATTCATCATAATAAAGTGTTTTGTTTGGATATACAGATTTTTGAAACACTTCAAACGTGATGCTGTCCAATATATCGACTGCATCCGGATAATGTTCAAATGCAACACAAGCATAAAAGAAAGAACAGAATTCGACTGGATTAGGAATGATTTGTTTATATCCCTCATAGAGCCAGAACAAATTTGCAAAGTTCAAAACTTCTTCTTCGGTTTTGCATTCATTCATAAGATAGTCATACCAGCATGCATATACTTCATGCCAATTGTTGTTCTTAATCAATTTTTCAGCCATATTTTCATAAGTTTCAATTACGCTGTCTGTATCAAGGCCTTTTTCAAAATCAACGCTGAATAGTTGATACGTTATTTCTTTTATGTTTCTTTTCTTCCTATACTTACCAGCAATAGCAATGATTTTCGGATCTCACCAAAACTGATAGTACGGGTTATGATACAAATCGATTTTGAGAGCCTGATTGGCAAAATCATCAAATGCATCGCAATCTGTCCACCGCTTCTCTAAATCCACCATTGAATAGATGTAACCCACAAGATCATAAGGATCATATTGACTTGGAATATAGAAACTTAGACCAACGTAATGAACAAAAAAACTCACATAATTAATAACATCATCTTCCGTTTTACAGTCATTTCTCAAATAATTATCGAAGCAAGCATATACATCATTCCAAGGAATTTCTTGCAAAATAGAATGCGCTAGTTTGTCTAACTCTGCAAATTTCTCATCGCTTGTTTTCAAATAATTCGAACCAAATAGTTGCTTGCAAATATTAGAATCAATTGTTTTCATTGCATCCTCCTCTAATCGAATTTCGTTCTGAAGCCCATCTCTCCTTTAAATGGTCTTCGTTCCCCGCTAATCATTTCCTTGTTTGTTTCATTATATCATGTATCGTACATTTCCCTACTTCCAATTTTTGAATAAATGACCGAATTTATCGATGATTTTCCGCCTTCTTAAACGATTTGCGCTTCGTTTGTTGACAGTATAGTAATCGGATAGTACTATATAGGTGCTTAAATGAAAGGAGCATTCTGTTATGTCTACACCATATGACATTTTCAAACAAACATTCACCAACATTGACGAGGCGAAAGTATTCCTCATCTTCCTTTGCACGTATTTCGGTCTGTTGCTAGTCATCTATATCATCCACGCCTTTGCTGCTTGGAGAATCTTCACAAAGATGGGGGAGAAGGGATGGAAAGCGTTGATTCCGTTCTACAATCTCTACATCCTCACAAAGCGCGTCTCTAATGGAAAGTACTTTATCAGCTTACTCTCTCTTACCATCGCAGCACTTGTCTGCTCAACTGTCCTTAACATCTTATCCGGATTGAACATCACAGGCGTTGCAGTCACTCTTGTCAATGTATTGTCTTCTGGCATTTCCATCGCTGCATTTGTCATTGAGATTCTTCTCCTTCACAAGGTTTCCAAAGCCTTCGGTCATGGTGGAGGATTCACAGTCGGTCTTGTCTTCCTCACCTTCATCTTCGAACTCATCCTTGCCTTCGGCAGTTCCCAGTACATCGGCTGCCAGGACAACGCAGAAAAGTAAAGATCAGATTTGTTTCAATCATAAGCTGCTTGCTAGTCAAGCAGCTTTTTATATTTACACATTGAATAAACTTGTATCACACCTATTGCAACCTGAAACATACAATAGTATTATAGTTAATGATAGTATTAAAACATTACAAACAAGCTTTAATTGACTAGGAGGAAATCTGATGAAGAGAAATGATGTTGAGAACAAGATTGCAGATGCATTGCTGAAACTGATGGACGAAAAGGATTATGACTCCATCACCATCACGGAGATTGTCGAGAAAGCGGGTGTCAGCCGTGTCACCTATTACCGCTATTTCAAGACCAAAGAGGACATCGTCACCCGTTACTTTGAATTGACTAAGAACCGTTTCATGATGACAGTCAATCTTTCAGCGGGTGAGGCTCCTGAAGTTGAAAACAACGACGTCACCATCCTTGCTCTGTTCCTCTTCTTCAAATCCAATATGAAAGCCAACAAGTGCCTTAGAAAAGCAAGACTTGATGGTGTATTGCTCGAATTCCTTTCCACTGAATTCTGTGAAAAACTTCCTGTCAAGTTGGACAAGTATCTTGCCTATTTTGTCGCTGGTGCCTTATACAATGTTCTGATTCATTGGTTGGATAATGACTGCAAGGATCCGATTGAAGAAGTTTCAAAGCCCTTCGTCGACATCCAGAACAAGTTCAAAGGTGAGAATTTATGAGAAACATCAAGAAAGTACTTCCTTTCTTATCCTTATCATTCCTTTCCTTTTCCCTTTTTTCCTGTAACGGAAACAAAGAGGTAAAGCTTGAAAAAGCCCACATCAGTGAAGACACAAAGTTCAAAGCTGCCATCATCGATATCTCTATCGATGATTTCAATGCTTTAGGCTTTGAATACGGAGACAGCTGTTCTGTCTCTTTCAGCAATGGTCAGTCTTTGACGGATGTTCCATATTACAACGGCTACTATGTAAAGAACGGTGAACCTGTCATTGTCTCTTATCCTTCCAATACCAATGTCTACATCACATTCAACAACACTGGTATTTGGGATGACCTCTCTTTAAAGGATACCGATACTGTCGATATCAAGCTTGTTGAGAAGAAGAAATATATATCCACTCAAGAGGCTTTAAGTCAAAGCTATTCCTTGAATCGTTCGGATTATACTTCCGATGAGGAGTTTTCCAACTTCCGTGCATTAAAGGGAGGTGCTTTAAAGGATGACTTTATCTTCCGTGGTGCAAGCCCTGTCGACAACAGTAGAAACAGAGCAAAATACACTGATGATCTATTAGAGAAGAATGGAGTCAAGACTGTCATCGACTTAGCGGATAGCGATGATGACATGAAAGCTTATCTTGCCAAAGAAGACTTCTCCTCTACTTATACGATGGAACTATACGAGGATAACAAAGTAATCTTATTGTCGATGGGTTCTGGTTACACCAAAGATGCATACAAGAAGAGTGTTGTAGATGGCTTTAAGTTTATGGTCAAGAATCCGTCTCCTTATTACATCCACTGTATGGAAGGAAAAGACAGAACTGGTTTTGTCTGCACGCTGATTGAGGCTTTAGCTGGTGCTAGCTATGATGAGATGGTTTCTGATTATATGATGACTTATCAGAATTACTACAAGATTTCTAAAGACAGAACACCGGATAAATATAACGCCATTGTCTCTCTTTACTTCGATTCCTTCATCGACTGCATCGTAGAGAATGAGACAGATAAGACGAACTATTCACATGGTGCTAGAAATTATCTCCTTAGTGGTGGAATGTCTGAAAATGAAATCGACGAATTCCTCAGTCTCATTACAAAGTAAGATTCCAGAATGAATAAAAAGACAAAAATCTTAATCATCTGCCAAGGCAATATATGCCGCTCACCGATGGCGATGTTCATTTTAAGATATCGTTTCAGACAATTAGGATTAGAAGATAAGTACGAGGTTTCTTCTGCTGCTTTAGAAGCATCAACAGAAGGATTTGATATGGATCCTTATGCAAAAGATGAACTGGATAGGAACCATATTCCATACGGACTACATTCTGCTCACCTCATAACCGATGAAGAGTTCTTGAATGCGGATTATGTCCTCTATATGGAAGACTATCATCTATTCGAACTCCGTATGATGATGAGCGATGACTTTACATGCAAGATCGTAAAATTAAGTGAATATTCCGGTAACGAAGAAGATATCATGGATCCGAATTACACATGCGACTTCAAAACCGCATTTGAGCAGATTAATGATGGAATCGATGGATTCATAAGAAAAGAACTCCACATCAAATAGATATTCAGCAATCAAGATTGTGACTTATAGGTTCTCCTATAAGTCCTTTTTTTCTAATCTTTTCTTAAAGAGTCGTAAGGCAAGGAAATACAAAGGACCGATAATGATGAAATAGAGAAGCATTGTAAGATAAAAGACAAGGGCCTGACTATTGATGTCTTTGACTGTAGAACTGTTCCAAGGCTGGAAGAACTCTTTGAAGAATTGGCTGTGGAAGAAATTGCCGTCAGCAGAATGGAACATCGAGAATGTGGATACTTTTCCGCCAAGGATTGATGTTGGGAAAGCAAAGCAAAGAAGGAAAGCGGATAAAAGAGAAATGCCGAAGACAATGCCTCGATATTTATTCAATGGATAGCACATGGCAAACATGATGATGAATCCGGATATTGATGTCAGGATTGAGATCATGGAACTGACGTTGGATAAGGAAAGAAGAGGAGAAGAAGAGAATAACAAAGGAACCTGATTCAATAACACAGGAATGTAGGCACCGAGTGTGATAAACACACCGGATAAGATTGCTTTCGGAAGGACGTTCCTCTTAAATGTTCCCCTGATTGGTTCCTTTGTTCCTTCTAAGGACAACAAGAGTCCACCGATAGCGATGACACTGTTCTGCATCAGATACAGATTCTCGACGCTGAAGAACATCTGACCTCTCTTAAACGGAATCAGAAGGAGAGTCAATAAGAGGAAACAGGTTGTCTTCATCAAGAACAGTGTTGCCGTTCTCTGAACATTATTGACGACTCTTCTCCCCTGTGAGATGACTTCTCTAAGATGAACAAAATCATTATCCATTAAGACAACATCCGAACAGGCTTTCGCGGCATCCGTTGCTTTCTCAAAGGTGATGGATGCATTTGCTTTCCTTAACGCCAAGATATCGTTTACGCCATCTCCTGTCATACCTACCTTTTTACCAGTATTCTGAAGGGCTTCAACGATTGCTTTCTTCTGTTCTGGGGAGACTCTTGCAAAGATCGTATACTTCGCTACAAGGGAAGGAATCTCCTCTAACGAGATATTCTCCATCGAGATGTATTTATCCGTGTTCTTCACAGAACACATATTTGCAATCTTGCTGACTGTTAACGGATTGTCTCCTGAGATTATCTTTACATCTAATCCATTTTCGTAGAAATATTCAATCGTATCTTTTGCAGATGAACGGATATTGTCTTTCAGAATGAACAGAGCAATCAATTCCTCATTTCTCTTAAAGGCAAGGACTCGATTTCCCTTGTTCGCTTCTTCTTTTACAATATCGTATTCTCTTGAATTGTTGTCGATCAAATATTCAGGTGCACCTAGGGTAAGCTTTGTTTTCTCTTCATACTCAATCGCTGAGCTTTTGCTGGCGCTTGAGAAAGGAATATAGTTAGCTTTCACATTATCCTTAGTCCCATATTCATTCTTCAATGCGATAGCAGTAGGATTACATTCAGTCGAGACAGTGTTGAATTCCTTGATGTATCGTAAGACTTCACTTTCCTCAATGAAGCATTTCAAGTCCGTGACTTTCATGCTGCCATCTGTGAGTGTTCCAGTCTTATCCAAACAGATGGTATCGACTCTGGATAGATTCTCTAAGGAGAACAAATCCTGAATCAATGTATTCTGTTTTGCAAGCTTTGCAATAGATACTGCCAATGTGAGAGAGGTCAATAGGACAAGTCCTGTTGGAATGATTCCGATAGAGAACGCTCCGACTGTCAGCATGATCCTAGACCATGTCGTAGCATCTTTCAGTGAATAGGTAGTGTCTAACGCTTCTGACCAGACGGATGGATCATTTCCGTATCGATATACTTTACAGACCAATGTACTTGTTACGATTAATACAACACCGATTAAGATAAATCCTAATATCTTGATCAGCTTATAGATATTTGTCATCAGTTCCGACTTCTGCTTGCTCAGCTTTTTGACTTTATCGGATAGTTTTGAGGCGTAGGTATCATCACCTACTTTCATAACTTGTCCATATCCGGAACCTACTATTACACTAGAACCAGAATAGAGGGTGTCTCCTTTTTGCTTCTTTACCAAATCAGATTCTCCGGTCAATAAGGATTCATCCACCTCCAATGTTCCTTCTTTGACTTCCATATCACAGGATATCTGATTTCCGGCATTGAGATGGACAATATCATCTAAGACGATATCATCTGTGATAATCTCTTTTTCTTCTCCATCACGTATGACCATGCATTTTGCTTTGTTTACGATGTTGACTTTATGAAGGATTCTTTTAGAACGGCATTCCTGTACTGTTCCGATAAGGGAGTTGAGAATGACAGGAATCAGGAATAGGAACTTTGAGAATCCAAAATACTTATCTGCTACATCCTTATGTCCTGTCTGATTGAGATAGATCACAAAGAAGAGGAACATCAATCCAATGCCGATCAAAACAAGGTTAAAGGAGTTAAAGAAGTTATCAAAGATGATTCTTAGATAGGATTTCTCGACATGGTTTCGATTTCTGTTATCAAATCCTTCTTTTGTTCTTTCTTCTACTTCTTTGCTAGATAATCCTGATTTGATATCAGGATTAATTCTTACCACTTCTTTTTTATTCTTGTTTTTCATGATTGTTCTACTCTTTCCCTATATCCGTTGTATATAGTGCTTGTTTTCTCTATCTTTGTCAATATTTTCGTGAATCTAGGATGGATAGAAACTAGTTTCTATCTCAATTCGAATGATATTATGTCCGTTTTCATCAATTTCTCCTTGTAATCAAAACAAAACAATGTACAATTTTTATCGTTATGCTAAATCAATATTCAAGAACATCATTATTAGTCGGAAGAAAGAAATTACAAAGACTCTGGAATAAGAAAGTCATCATTTTCGGTATCGGTGGAGTTGGTGGAAATGTCGTTGAATCCCTAGCCCGCTTCGGTATTGGATCTTTTGATTTAGTCGATGATGATTTAGTTTGTCTTACCAATATCAATAGACAGATTCTAGCCACAAGGAAAACCTATGGTCAGCATAAGGTAGATGTTGCAGAAGAAAGAATCCATGACATTAATCCTAAGATCATTGTCAATAAGCATCAGACCTTCTATCTTCCTGACAAGAAGGATGAATTCGACTTCTCCAAATATGATTATGTAATCGATGCTCTAGACACTGTTACTGCAAAACTCGATATCATCGAGAATGCAAAGAAAGCAAATGTACCAGTCATCTCTGCGATGGGATGCGGTAATCGATTAGATCCTACCAAATTAGTCATTTGTGACATCTATGAGACAAAAGGTGATCCTCTCAGCAAAGTCATGAGACGTGAACTGAGAAGAAGAGGAATCACATCCTTAAAGGTTGTCTATTCCACTGAACCGCCGACAAGGCCTAGAGAAGATGAGACCGAGGATTCCTGTCTTTATCATTGTGTCTGTCCGCCTGGAACAAAGAGAAAATGCACAGATAGACGAGATATCCCAGGTTCCACTAGCTTTGTACCTCCTGTTGCAGGAACTCTTATCGGTTATCAGGTTGCAAAAGACCTGATGGAAACAGAAGACAAGGAAGAGAACATCAGAGACGACAATCCATTCAAGGATGATACTAAGCCTTCTGCTCACAATCTATAGAAACTGTAAAGTGGCTATCGATGGTAGCCACTTTTTCAAAACTCAAATTCTTCTTTTTCTTTGGTAAACTTATTGTGGAAAATTACGGAGTGAGAAAACTGATTCATTGAAATCAGTCTATTAGCTTCACCATGTGTCTCGTGAACATTCACACGGGAGAAATACACATTATTCCTGTTCTTCATTAGATAATCAGAATAGCTATTCTCATCTATCGTTCCGGTAAAGATGATATTCGCATCGCTATAGGAATCAACGATGTCTCTTGATTGTCTGTTGCTTAGCTGTGGATCTACAATCAGGATAATCTCAGCATCCTTCTCTTCTTGAATTCGTATCGTTTTTTTCAGATATACTTCTTCATTTTCGACAAAGAATCTATCTCCCATTATCTGATAAGGAAGTCTATTTTGATTCAGTAGATCTATCACATCCATATTTCTTCCATTTTTAGGAAGTGGCAATATCACTTTTCCTTTTAAGGATTGTAAAAATGTTAAGAAAACTCTTAGGTTATCAAGATAACCATTCTCATTCTCGTAGCATCCATCCACAATAGCATAGTCAGCTTTTACATCACGAATTCTATCCACCTGAAAAACACCATCCTCTAAATAATCACCAGTATAGATTATTCTTTCGTCATCCA
>CAVALL010000010.1:35113-42055 GCA_963589675.1 Alistipes onderdonkii
ACAATGTCCGCTTCTTCTTGCATAATAGGATATAGATGAATCCAGATTTGTTTTTTGTAATAGTCTAGTTTCTAAAATATCTGAATATTCTAAATGAATGCAATCAATCGTCTCTTTCGATGAGATGATTTTTCCTTTGAATCCTCTATTCAACAATTCATGAATAGCACCTGTATGGTCTAAATGAGAATGAGAGAGAAAAAGATAATTTAGTGAGGATACATCAATCTTATCAAGATAGGGAATTTCATTCTTTTCTGATAGTCCACAGTCAAGAAGGATTTTTCTTGTTCCTTCGATGTAGAAACAATTTCTACCATGTTCATTGATTCCACCTAAAGAGATGAATTTCATTTTGTCACCTCTTTGATATCACAATCAGAATAATAGATAGTAACATTGGATGAAACTTCAAATTTCCTTTCAGATGAGAAAAAGAAGCTTCTCTCTTTTTCATCTTTTCCGATGACTTGGTAGATTCCACCTTGATAATTACAGGATAGTACCATCAGTTGAACTTTACATTCCTTTTCCTCTAATGATATGTTCTCCGGTCTAAGGAAGTGTGTTTCATCTAAGAAAGACGCTTTGCCGATGAAGCTAGCAACAAACTTGCTCTTTGGATTCCAATAGATATCCTCTGGCTTTCCTTGTTCGATGATGTTTCCTTTGTTCATGATGATAATGGAATCCGATATCGACATCGCCTCTTCTTGATCATGTGTGACAAAAAGTGCAGTCGTCTTCAGTTCTTTGACTAAACTCTTGATTTCTGTTCTCATCTGTTCACGAAGAAGTGCATCTAATGCCGATAGTGGTTCATCGAATAGGATGACATCCGGAGAGATGCTGATTGCTCTAGCGATAGCAACACGCTGTTTCTGTCCACCGGACAATTCACTCGGAAATCTGTCTTTATATTCTTCCATCTTGACCATTTGGAGAGCAGAGAGCGCCTTTTTCAGCCTTTCTTCTTTCTTCTTTTTGTCAAAGATAGATAGAATGTATTTTTTCTCTCTGCTTGATATTGCAAAGAGAACATTCTCTAACACTGTCATATTCGGCCATAAGGCAAAATCCTGAAAGACGAAGGCGACATTCCTAGAAAATGGTTCGACATCGATTTTCTTTTCTTTGTCGAACATGACTTTCTCATTGAAAAGTATCTCTCCGCTATCTGCCTTCTCTAATCCTGCGATGATTCTAAGCAATGTGGTCTTTCCACATCCTGAAGATCCTAATAGAGTAGTAAGACTTCCGCTTTCAATCGTAAGATTCAGATTATCAAGAACTTTGTTCTTCTTATCGAATGATTTGGATATGCTCAACGCTTTGATTTCCATTGTGTTTTTCTTCCTTTTCTGACAAAGAATTCAATCGGAAGCAACAGCATCAGTGTCATAAAGACAGATACCACTGCTAATGCCATTGCTGCTTGCTGATTCCCTTGTTCAAACTGTCTATCTATATAGAGTGATATCGTGTAATAACTCGGAGGTTGGAGAAGTTTTGCAGTTACCAATTCTCTTAGCGATATGATGAATGTCATGCTGAATCCGTAGAATGCGCCTTTCAATGCCTGAGGAAGGACAATTCTAAGATTGATTCTGCTCTCTCCTTTGGAATATACCTTTCCAGCTTCCACAAGAGAGTCTGGCATCTGAACTAGAGAGTTTTTTACATACGATATCATTCCAGGAAGAAAGACAACGGAATAGCCTATGACAAGCATCCACTTTGTACGATATACCGGGAAATAATGATAGATAAGATTGAAGAACATAATCATTCCGATACCGGTTACGATATTCGGTATCATCTGAGGAAGTGTTGTGAGGAATTCCACTCCTTTTCCTAAGAATGTCTTCTTATGCCGGAAGGAGTATATTCCAAAGACCAATCCTAAAATTAGGACAATAAGAGAGGAAATGATTCCTATGAAGAACGAATTTCCAATCGCCTGAAAGCCACTGCTAAATCCTTCTTCTCCTTGAAAGGCAATCTTATAGTTATCCCAAGTGAAGTTTCCTTCTGCAGTCAGATTCTTATACAAGATATTCTTAAACGAAGTCACTATGATCGTAAACAGAGGAATGAATGCGGAAAAGAAAAAGATAAGTATTACAAAGACAGAACCGATGATGGCAAGGGACTTCTTCTGATTGATTTTTCCTTGTCCTTCATCCTTCAGTTCTACTGTCTTCTTACTAGTGAGCATCACTTCAAAGACCCACAACGCCATACAGATAAAGACGAGGATAGAAGCCATGGAAGCTGCCATAGGGAAGTCGATGGGAGAGACCTGCATCTTCGTTGTGATCAACGTTGTGAACACAACAAAATTGATCTCTGGTCCAAAAGTGGCTGGAGTTCCGTATTCACTTAAGGCTTTGACAAAAACCAAAAAGGCACCAATCAAAAAATTCGGAAGAAGGATAGGTGCATAAACTTTGAAGATTTTGCTAAAACCATGACGGATATAAATATCATCTGCATCATCAAGACTTTTCGGGAAAGAGGAAAATGCATCTTTGATCATCGTCATCAAAAAAGGGGAGGTATGCATCGCCATGATCCATACCATGCCAAAGAACGAATTGAACGAATTCGCTAACGGTCTCAATAATGGTAGATTACGATACAAGATTCCATTTCTTTGCATGAAAAGCATCCATCCCATAGAATTGATATAGGGTGGAACCATGAAAGGAATCATCAATATGAGATCAAGCCACCAAATCTTCTTCAATTTCGTCTTCGATAGGAAATAGGCTTCTGGAACAGCAATCACAGTCGAAAGCAATGTGACGCATAAACCAAGGAGCAAAGAGTTCAGAATGGCTGTCTTTGTCTCATTCTCTGTGAACAAAGTAGAATAATTAGAGATATCAAAGTTTCCTTGCTTATTCATCAAGGATTGAGAAAAGACAGAAACTAGCGGCATAACGATGAAGAATATCAGCACAACGCAAATAAGAATACCTGTTGCCAGGTATTCCATTCTGCGTCTTTGCTTTAAGTTTGCTAAGAAGGAAGACATCGTATTACTTCAGCTTTTTGACAAATTCAGTTGCGATAGATGTGCCATTCTTTGCCATCTCGTTCCAATCAAGATTGCTAAGCTGAGAAATCTCGCTCATGCCAAGGCGGTACGAGTCAGCACTGACATCACTTCTTCCAGGAAGCAGCATAGCGGAAGAGACAAAGCCTTGTGCTTCTGTTGTGCAAAGATAATCCATGACTTTCTTTGCTTCATCTACATGAGTAGAAGAATTCATGATCATAGCCGGTCTTGCATTGATGACCGTTCCACCTTTTGGATAATAGATATCGATGTGTTTTCCCTTCTTCTTATCGGTATAGGCGTTATAGTCTACACCGCCGACAAGAATATCGATCTTTCCAGATTCAATATCAGCAAGAGCGGTCTTGTTTCCACCACCGTTCTTCAATCCGTTATTGGCCCAGCCAGTGAAATCCGCTTCTGCCTGTGTGGCACCTTTCGAAGAGACATAGCCGGCAAGGAAATCCTTGCAGGCGCCAGACTTGGTGGGATCTGGAATCGACATTCTCGCCTCTCCTTCACTGATAAGGACAGAATCCACTTTGGACTTGTCGGAAAAGTCGGACCAATCCAACTGTTCGATCTTATCTTTATCAACAAAATCTGTGTTGTATAAGACACCGACAGCGGATGCACTCGTTCCCCAGATCTTATTGCTGCCGTTTTTGAACTCTGCTGCTAACTTATCACCATCAACAGGTGTATATTCCATCAAATCCAATGTAGAGAGGGAATTGATGCCATCGCTCCAGGAAGCAAGGATTAAGACATCACAGACCGGATTTGCTTTCTCCGCTTCAATCTTAGCCAAAAGTTCACCTGTGGTTCCCGATGTGACAACCATATCAATATCGGAATACTTAGCCTCAAAGCCCGCTTCAATCTTAGTCTGAAGTCCTGCAGGGGAAGGCATATAGACATTCACTGTCTTCTTGGTTGTGTCAGACTTTTTCTCTTCGCCTTTGTCAGATGAAGTCTCTGTCTTCTTATCCGTATCAGCAGAGTTTGAGCCTGTCGTTTCATTTCCACCGAAGTCACAGCCAACCAATGTCAAAGTCAATAGACATAACGGAAACCATCTCTTTGTTTTCATGATTTTATTTACCTCGTTATCCATTTTAAACAAGGCATGAAGATAAAGATGTAAATCATTGAAAGAGATTGCAAAGGCATTGTAAAGAAATGAAAATCTCTTTTCTATGCCATGTCAAATCAATCCTTTTCGCTCTGATAACGGCTTAACTCGCGTAAATCTTATAGAGCAGATAGTTTCTCACTCTTTTAGGTAGAATGCGATAGAGAGTAGACAAACAACTATCCTTGAATCCTATCTTCTGTGAGTACGGAAGTTTTCTTCTTTTTGAGATACGATAGGCACGGTATGCAATGCTTTTTGCTGGTGTTCCGCTTTGTTCATCTTTGGATACGGACTTCAAGCAGTGTTCAAACGCTTCCTTATATGGACTGTCTTCCTTTATCAGTTCGCTTTGTCTTTTCTTCGTGAATCCAGTCTTGGCATCACCAGGCTTAATGGAACAAATCTGGATGTGATACGGATAGACTTCCGCTCTTAAGGCATCAAAGAGTACATCCATTCCCGCTTTAGAAGCGGAATAGAATGCCTGAAAGGGAAGAGGAATCAAGGCACCGATAGAGGAGGTGTTGATGATTTTTCCTCCGCCTTGTTTTCTCATATAGGGGACAACTTCTTTTGCCATTAAAAATGATCCAAAGAAAGTGACATCCATCTGTCTCTTTGCTCTTTCAAGGCTTGTCTCTTCAATAGGAGAGAAGATACCAAAGCCTGCATTGTTCATTAGGATATCGATTCTTCCATATTTCTCAATGATATTGGTTACAACTCTATGACAGTCTTCTTCCTTTGAGATATCTCCCACTTGATGATAGACACCATCCATTTGAAAATCATGTGTCGATAATCCACAGACTATATCACCATTGGATAAGAATAGTTTAGCCATCTCTAATCCAAAGCCCGATGACTCACCTGTGATCAATACGACTCTTCCTCTCTTCTTGTTTTTCATGATTCACCTCATAATTGAATACCTAAACATTATAGTAGAACATTCGTATTGATACAAAAGTAAGAAAAAAAGACAAAAGATATATTTTGAATATTCATCGGAAATCATCGGAAATTCTCAAACTAAAATTTTGAACAGAATTTGTTTGTGTGTCTAATATTTATTCAATTTTATGAATTCTTGTGTTATATTTTAGGTATCTATAGTCAAGGAGGTATATATATTTCATGTTTGACTACAAAGGAAAAGTCGTTGTCATCACAGGAGCTTCTTCCGGTCTTGGCAAACAGATGGCAGAAGGTTTCGCCGTTCAGGGAGCTTCTTTAGCTCTCTTAGCAAGAAGAGTTGAAAGACTAGAGACACTAGCAAAGGATCTTCATGACAAATACGGAGTCGATGCTATCGCTGTTCGCTGTGACATCACAGACAATGCATCCATCGATGATGCTGTCAAAGCAGTCAAAGATCATTTCGGACATGCTGAAGTCTTAGTCAATGATGCCGGTGGTGAAAAGGGAACTGGAACAAAGGCATTGGATTACAAGGATGAAGATTGGCTCTTCACTCTCAATCTTGATCTCACCTCTGTCTTCCGTGTCTCCCGCGCTTTCGGCAACCTCATGAAGAGCAATATCGATAACAAGGTTCAGTCCTATGGACGTATCATCAACATCGCATCCATCTATGGTCTTGTCGGAAATACAGCTATTCCAACAATCGCCTATCATACATCAAAGGGCGCTGTTGTCAATTTCACACGTGGCTTAGCTGCTGAACTTGCCACGACTGGCATCACAGTCAATGCTATCTGCCCTGGTTACTTCTACACCGAACTCACAACTGCTACACTCGATACCGATTACTTCCAAGCCTTTGCTAAGCAGTCTGTTCCGATGCAGAGATATGGAAAAGAAGGAGAACTCAATTCCTGTGCCTGCTTCTTAGGTGCTGAAGAGTCTTCCTATATCACCGGACAGATCATCGCTGTCGATGGTGGATATACCTGCATCTAATAGTTGACTTGTTTTCTAAAGATAGCGGAGAGAAATCTCTGCTATTTTTGTTTGAAATGCTCATTTATGAGATCATATTTCTATTTTCCGTTTTGAAAATCTTCTACGTACAGTACATTATCTCTTCTATCTTTCATTTTAAAATCATTATTTGTATCGTTTTATTTTTTTGTTACAATGATTTAGAATTCAAATATATAGAAGAAGGAAACACTATGGGAAATGGCTGCGTCACACAAAAGGATATTGCTGAAAAACTTGGAGTATCCATAAATACTGTCTCAAGAGCTTTAAGAAATTCACCGGAAATATCTGAAGAATTAAAAGCAAAGATCAAACAGCTCGCTAATGAAATGGGATATATTCCAAATTGCGTTGCCAATTTCATGAGAGGTGGAAAAACAAACTTTGTTGGCATTGTTGTCAATTCTTTCACTAACCCTTATTACACTCTTTGCCTAGATAGACTTGTTGTCCAATTAAACAGATATGACTATTCTCCTTTTATTCTTGCTTCAGAGAACAACCTTTTTGATTATAAAACACTGACCAAACTGATCATGAATCATGTCTGTGCTGTCATAACCTTCTCCGAAATGGATGAGAATGTCATCAATTATTTTGAAGGTAGTGATATGCCTGTAGTCTCTATCGGAATCCCACCACAAAGAGATGATATTGATGCAGTCTTTGCTGATGATATCTGCTTCGGTCAGATTGCTGCAATCGAATACTTGAAATCGAATAGAACTCATCCTTGCTATATAGGAACCGATTTAAAAGAAAGTTCCAATTTGAGAAAAGAGAAATTCATCTC
>CAVALL010000010.1:42065-42435 GCA_963589675.1 Alistipes onderdonkii
TCTTCAAGGATCGTGAGAGCAAAGCCAAGGAATTATTAGATGAATTCAAAAAAAACAAGAACGATTTCTTTTATTGCTACAACGATGAAATCGCATCCTTTGTCTCAGAAATATTAGAAGACAATAACATAGAAGGCATCTCGATTTATGGTGTTGATGGAACACCAAAATATCTTCCTATATGCCGAAAATTCAATTCGATAGGATATTCATTTGGAAGAATTGTAGAATTGTGCATTCAGATTTTATTTGCCAAACTAAAAGGGGATAAAAAGACATATCAGATCAAATATGAGCCTTATCTGATATATGAAGCAAAATAAGAAATTACATAAGAAATAGAAAGCCTCATATCGAAGCATTCTTTTAC
>CAVALL010000011.1:0-42002 GCA_963589675.1 Alistipes onderdonkii
ACTCACATCCCTTTCAAGGATGCATTCACGGGTTCAAACCCCGTCCAGGTCACCAACTGAAATTAATTGGCTCAGAAATGAGCCTTTTTTTAGTTTTCAAAGAAAATAATTTGTTCTGTTCTCCAAATGAAGTAAAATAATCTTAGTTTACAAAAAGGAGAACACTATGGATCAGAAATTAGAACCTTTGTTCACACCATGGAAGATTGGAAATGTCGAGATCAAGAACAGAATCGTCATGACCTCTATGGGCGGAACATCGCTTTTCGGTTGGATGGAGATCAATCACTTCGATAAGGAAGCCGCCAAATTCCTTCTCGACAAGGCAAAGAACAATGTCGGCCTTATCCTTCCTGGCATTCAGCCAGTCTACAATCCGATGTTAGGACAGTGGCTCTACAGGAAGAAGGGAATGTACCGTGAACTGAAAGAGTTTATGAAGGAAATTCATAAGACCGGCGCAAAGATGTTCATTCAGCTCACCGCAGGTTTTGGAAGATCCTTCACTATTTCACCGACGATGGAGAAACTATATACCAATCCTGTTTTGAGAGTCTTATCCAAGCCAGTCATGAACTTTGATAAGATCTGCGCCTCCTCTTCCGATAGTCCGAATGTTTGGTCGGACAAAGTCCCATCCCGTGCTATGACTGTCAAAGAGATTCAGCATTTCATCCAAGCCTTTGCCAAGACGGCAAAGCTTCTAAAGGATGCGGATGTTGATGGTGTTGAGATTCATGCTGTTCATGAAGGATATCTACTTGATCAGTTTACCCTTCCCTATATCAATAAGAGAAGTGATGAATATGGTGGATCTTTTGAAAATAGATATCGTTTCCCTGTTGAGATTGTTAAGGCAATCAAAGAGACCTGCGGAAAAGATTTCCCTGTTTCCTTACGCTTCTCGGTCCTTAGCAAAGCAAAAGGATTCCGTATGGGTGCCGTTCCTGGCGAAGATTATGTGGAAGCTGGAAGAAATATGGAAGAGGCTGAAAAGGCCGCTAAATATTTAGTGGATGCCGGATATGATATGCTCAACTGCGATAATGGAACCTATGATTCCTGGTATTGGGCACATCCTCCGATCTATATGCCGGAAAACTGCAACCTTGCTGATGTGGAACATATCAAGAACTTTGTGTCTGTTCCTGTCTGCTGTGCTGGTAGACTAGATCCTTATACAGCAAGTGAAGCTATTAAAGAGAACAAATTGGATGCCGCTGGCTTTGCTAGACCATTCTTAGCAGATGGTGCATGGGTAACAAAGATGATGGAAGGAAGAGAGGATGAAATCCGTCCTTGCATTTGCTGTCATAACGGATGCTTCAATATGACAAGATATAAAGGAAGCGCCAATGACCAGTCCTTATCCGATTCCCTTCATATGGCACGCTGTGCCGTCAATGCGGAAACGATGCAGACAACGGTTCACTATATCAAGAAGGCAAAGAAAGCAAAGACAGTCGCTATCATCGGTGGTGGTATCGGTGGAATGGAAGCGGCTCGTGTTTTAGCATTACGTGGACATAAGCCTGTCATCTATGAGAAAAGCGATCATCTCGGCGGTGTCTTTGTCGCAGCATCGAGTGCATCGTTCAAAGGAAAACTCAGAGACCTCTTAGCTTGGTATGAACTACAGATGAAAGACCTGAATGTTGAAATTCATCTGAATACTGAAGTGAAGAGCCTTAGCGATATCAAAGCGGATGAATATATTGTCGCAACGGGATCCAAGGCTAGAAGACTCCGCATCCCTGGAGTCGAAAAGACGATGGAAGCAGTTGAATATCTCTCTGGCAAAGAGGTCGGTGAGACAGTCGCTGTCATCGGTGGTGGCTTGACCGGATGTGAAATCGCATATGAGCTTTATCTCTCCGGAAAGAAGCCTATCATTGTTGAAATGCAGGATGACCTTATCAAACAGACTGGCATCTGTATGGCAAACAGTCAGTACTTAAGAGATTATTTCGCTTATAAGAAGATTCCTGTCTATCTTGAGACCAAACTGAAAGAAGTAGAGGATGGTAAGATCATCTGTACCGGTAAGGACAAGAAGGATATCGAGATTCCTTGTGACAACGTCATCATGTCAGCCGGCTATATCCCAACTCCAATCGTCGAGAAGGAAAAAGGCAATGTTCACCTTGTCGGTGACTGTCTGAAAGTCGGAAATCTTCGTTCTGTCATATGGAAAGCCTATGAAACGGCAATGAAAATTTAGGAGGGAAAGATATGTATCAGCCTAAAATGGAACTGAGTGAAAATCAATTGCAGATCCTTCGTGGTCAGGAAGGACAGGCGAAAGCCAAGATGATGGAAGTCCTTGTTCGCTATGGAGATACCTTCCATGCGAAAAGACTTGTTCCCGTCACCCATAAGAAGAGTCATTTTGTCACCTCTTTTGGTATCTCAATGTTAAAACCGGTTTATCCTTTGATGGATGAACTGATTGCTGCGGGTTGCAAAGTGGAGGAAGGATTCACGATGGATCCTCGTCCGCTTGACTACAAGAATGTGTCCTGTGGTCCGCTTGAAAGATTTGTCTTCTCCGGTGTCGTATACGGAAAGCAGAAGCATTATGAGGAACAGCTCTCCAAGATTGGTCTTTCTGATATGGATGGCTTCACTTGCACCTGTTACTTAAAAGAGGTCGGAAACACCCCGAAGAAAGGCGATACTCTCTCTTGGAGTGAATCCTCCGCTGTTGTCTTTGCAAACTCTGTTCTCGGAGCGAGATGCAATCGTAACTCTGGTATTATCGATACCTTTGGTGCAATATTAGGCGTTGTTCCTGAATTCGGCTTTTTGACTGACGAAGGAAGAAAAGCAACTTGGAAGATTATCTTAAAGACAACAAAGAAGCCAGAAGCTCAGATCTTAGGATCTGCCATCGGCATGAAGGTCATGGAGGAAGTTCCTTACGTCTATGGCCTTGATGCTTATCTGAAAGATCTTCCGGATGAAGATACGATTGCCTATTTGAAAGACTTCGGTGCCGCAACAGCCTCCAATGGTGCTGTCGGTCTTTATCATATCGATAAGATCACACCTGAGGCAAAGGAACTCTCCGAATCTTTGATTCGTGATGATGCTAAAACTTACATCATCGATGATGAGGAACTAGAAAGAGTTTACCGTTCTTATCCTATCATGTGGAAGAAGAAGGACAGCAAACCTCACAAAGCCTTTATCGGATGTCCGCATCTCACCTTGAAGCAGTTGGAAGACTGGACGGATAGAATGGTTGCTGCATTAAAGGAACAAAAGAGAACGAAACTTGTGTGCAATACTGTATTCACGGCTTCCCCTGCTGTCATTGAAGCATTTAAGAAGGAGAAAGAACGCTACAATGCATTCCTTTCTACCGGTGCACATCTCAGCTACATCTGTCCGCTTATGTATGTCGATAATCCTGTTGCTGGAGCAAAGCCTATCATCACAAACTCCAATAAGCTCAGAACCTATTCGAAGTCTCGTTACTACAAGGATGATGAGATATTAGATATCATCACTGGAAAGGAGTCCTGCAGATGAAAGAATTCAAAGGTAGGGTATTATTCCCTGGAACATATAAGGGAGAGGCTGTTGTCTCCCACAACGGACTGAACACATTGGCTTCTTTTCAGACAAGCGCCTTGATTCCGACATCCAAAAAAATCATTGTCGGCGATCAGAATAATCCGGATCTCTATAAGAAGAACATCACTGGTAAAGCGTTATGCCTTCCTCAGACCATCGGTTCGACAACCGGCGGCATGGTCATCCAGACGGTCGCTGTCCGTGATTTAGCTCCGAAAGTCTGGCTGTTCAGCAAAACAATCGATCCTCTTGCCGCATCAGGAATCATCTTATCCAATGTCTGGAATGATGTCGGACTCATCGCTATCGATGAACTCGGAGATGAATTCCTTGAGACAGTTAAAACTGGTGATACCATCGAAGTCAAGGAGGATGGAACGGTCATCGTTTACGGAAAGGAATAATTCGTAATATGGATGATGTTCATTTCTGTAAAAACTGCGGAAGGATGATTCAGCCAGGTGAGAAGTTCTGTGCAAACTGTGGAACACCAGTGACAGATGCTAGCCATGGTGCCGTACCAAATGATACGACACAGTATACGAATAACAGCACACCGAGAATCATAAGGTCTTCTAGCACGCCACATCGTGTAGAGAGTTCAGGTACGGATGTCGCAGGTTTTGTCTGTGGACTTATCGGTCTTCTTACCGGTTCTTTCCTTTTCTCAATCATCGGCATGGTTCTTTCCTTCAAAGGAAAAGGAGAGTCGAAGCTAAGCAAAGCAGGCTTTATTATTTCTGCAATCGGTTTATTTGTATCTGTCATATATACGATGATTCTTTTATTCTTTCTCTTGGGATACAGTCAATAGTTTTGCAATATTTTCTAGAGACAAAAAGATTTCTATGCGTTATAATTAAGTGTCAATTAGGAGGATCATTATGATCAAATTAGTTCTTATCCGTCATGGTGAAAGTGAATGGAACAAACTCAATCTCTTCACCGGCTGGACCGACGTTGAGCTCTCTGAAAAAGGCGTTCAGGAAGCTATCACCGGCGGCAAGCTTTTAAACGACGATGGTTACAGATTCGATATCGCCTTCACATCTACACTCAAGAGAGCCATCCACACTTGCTGGCATGTTCTCGATGGTGTCAATCAGGCCTACATCCCGGTCGTCAAGGATTATCATCTCAACGAAAGACACTATGGTGCTCTTCAGGGATTGAACAAGGCTGAAACAACTGCCAAGTATGGTGCCGAACAGGTCCATCAGTGGAGAAGATCCTTTGATATCGCTCCGCCGGCTCTTGAACCTACCGATGAGAGAAATCCTGCTCTTCAGGATGCTTACAAGAACATCGATCCGAAGGAACTTCCGCTCCATGAATCCCTCAAGGATACAATCGCCAGAGTCGTTCCTTACTACAACGATGTCATCGTTCCTGAAATCAAGAAGGGCAAGCATGTCCTTATCGCCGCTCACGGCAACTCCTTAAGAGCTCTTGTCAAGTATCTTGACAACATCTCTGATGAGGATATCGCAGGACTCAACATTCCTACCGGTGTACCGCTCGTCTATGAATTGGATGAGGATCTTAAGCCGATCAAGCATTACTATCTCGGAGATCAGGATGCCATCAACGCCAAGATCAACGCCGTCAAGAATCAGGATTCCATCAAGAAGTAAATTCTAGACAAACAAAAGACCGAAGCATATTCGCCTCGGTCTTTTTTTCGATTAAAGTTTCTTTCCGCAGTGATTGCAGTACTCGCTTGTCGCTTCGTTTTTCGTATTGCAGTCAGGACATATCTTATATAGTTCCTTTCCACATTTCGAGCAGAAGTTAGCACTCGGAAGATTTTCTGTATGACAATCAGGACAGATAATCTTTTCATCGGAGAAGGTATCGACTGTCGGGATTCCAGCTTCCATCATGTACTCTTTTGTTATCGGTGCGGAATAATGTGCCATCTTTCTCATGATTGCAGGTAATAAAGTGATGTATAGAGCCATAAAGGATAAGCTGAATACAATGAAACCAATAATGTAGACGACTGTCATCGTTGGGAAACTATTCGGATCATGCATTGAGTTCATAGAGAGAACGACACCCGTGATTCCTGCGGCTAATCCAGCGACAGAGAGGATAGCAAAAACAATGGCAAGCGGTTTGTTGACTTTGGCTTTATATAAGTTTTTCATCAGTGAGACTCCTTTGGACAAATTATACCATACTTTCTAGGAGGACATGATGAATAGATGAGAAACTTCTTCTCTCTTATCCTATCATTGCTTAGATTTGATATAATATTTTCTAGAAAACAGAGAGGTAAAAAATGATTCTACTTAAGATCAAAGACTTCGGTGAAGTCAAAATTGAATTAGACTATGACAACGCACCTAACACCTGCGCAAACTTCGTTGACTTAGTCAACAAAGGATTCTACAACGGACTTACTTTCCATCGCATCATCAAAGGTTTCATGATTCAGGGTGGAGATCCTGTTGGCAATGGTACCGGTGGACCTGGATTCAACATCAAAGGCGAATTCGCTCACAATGGTGTCAAAAACAACTTATCTCATTCAAGAGGAGTCATCTCTATGGCACGCGCCATGGATCCCAACTCCGCAGGAAGCCAGTTCTTCATCTGTGATGCAGATGACGATTTCCTCGATGGTGATTATGCCGCATTCGGAAAGGTCGTCTCTGGCATGGATGTCATCGATAAGGTCGCATCGGTCAGAACCGATTACAACGATGCTCCTTTGTCTCGTGTCGTCATTGAATCGATGACTGCTGTTGACGAAAACAAGGACATCAAACCAGTCCGCTGTTAAGAATGATTAAAGTCTATTTCGGAAAAGACCCAGGATATAGCAAACACACTGCGCTGAAAGAGCTGAAGAAGTCTCTTTCAGCACAGGATTATGCTCAAGTCGTTCAGCTTGATGGTTACAAAGATTCTGTTTCCTATATCGTAGAGTCCTGTCAGACGATTTCCTTGTTCTGTCCTCATAAGACAGTCCTTGTTTCCAATGCTTACTTCTTTATGGAGAATAAAAGCAAGAAAGGAACGCTGAAGGAATCGGAACAAAACTACGATATGCTAGAGAGATATATGATGAATCCATCTTCTGAAACAGACCTATATTTCATTGTTCCAGGTGACATATCAAGAACGGGTTCTCCGAATAAGGCGTTATCTTCTCCGATGGTGACTCTTGTCCCTTGTGACATTCCAAGCGATGATGATTATGTCATGCTTGCTTACCATGTCGCAAAAGAGGAGAAGAAGGACATCGATAGAGAGGCAGCGGTTTTACTGCTTGAGAGAACAAAAGGCGACTATCTATCCTTCATGAACAATCTTGATAAACTATTCACCTATACCAAACAGGTAAGAAAGATTGATGTAGAGGAACTTGTCTATAGACCGCTTGAAGACAATGTCTTTTCTATTGTCTCTTTCCTAGTGAAGGGGAAAAGCAAGGAAGCGATTGCCGCTTACGAGGATCTGAAGAATAACGGAATTGATGTGTTATCCCTTCTTCCTATCTTTGCTAGCCAGTTCAGCAAGATGGCATTGATCCGTTATCTCAGTGACCGCGATTATCGTAAAGAAGAGATCATGAAAGAACTGAAAGTATCCAAAGGTCAGGTCTATTACGCTCTCAATGACGCGAAGAATCTTACTTTCCGTGCACTGATCAAAATTATGAGCGATCTATCCTTGATGGAAAAGAACATCAAACTCAATTTAGATGATGCGGATAGCAGGATGATGTTATTCCTTCTCTTATTCAAACGAAATTATCTTCAGCAAAGAATATGAATTATGACTGCTTCTATTGTAGAAGCAGTTTTTATTTGACGCACAAAAAGACCGGTTTTCACCGGTCTATGGACTATTCAGTAAATAAAAGAAGAATTACTTGGCTTCTTCAGTAGCAGGAGCGACCTTCAAAGCATTGACAGCTCTCATAAGAGAGGACTTCTGACGGGAAGCGGTGTTAAGAGCCTGGATGCCTTCCTTGACGGACTTGTCGATGAGAGCGATTGCTTCAGGAAGAAGTTTCTCAGCAAGAGCAAGATCCTTTGCGTCGCAAGCGGCCTTGACCTTCTTGATTGCGGTTCTCATCTTGGATTTGAAAGCAGCATGATGCTGTCTGTTTCTTTCATCGATTAAGATACGTTTCTGCTGTGATTTGATGTTTGCCATTTTACTAATCTCCTATAATTTACGTTAAATATAAAATCTGTTTCCAGCGATATAGAATTATACTAGACAGGCAACTATATTTCAATACCTTGAAAGAAAAATGTCGGATTTTTGCTGGGTTTCTCGGGGAAATTTCGATTATTTTCTATCAGTTTCTACTAGAAAGTAGCAACAGTTGGATTATCTTTGAGATGAAAATGATATAATCTTAATGAATTGAGGTAAACAATATGGATTATAATCGTTTGATCGACCACACACTCTTAGCCAGTGATGCCACAGAAAGCCAGATCAAGAAAATCTGCGATGAAGCAAAGGAATATCATTTTGCTTCTGTCTGTGTCAATCCTTCCTGGGTGTCTTTCTGTGCCAAGGAACTGAAAGGAACCGATACAAAAGTCTGCACAGTCATCGGCTTCCCGTTAGGTGCCACAACCACAAAGAGCAAGGAAGAGGAATTGAAACAGGCTATTCTCGATGGTGCTGAAGAGCTTGATATGGTTATCAATATCGGAAAGCTTAAGGATCATCAGGATGAGTATGTTGAGAATGAAATCCGTTCCTTGAAGAAACTCTGCGGAAACCTTGTTTTGAAGGTCATCATTGAAACTTGCCTTCTTACTGATGAGGAAAAGGTTCGTGTCTGTCTCCTTGCCAAGAATGCTGGAGCGGACTTTGTCAAGACTTCCACCGGATTCTCTAAGTGGGGTGCTAAAGTTGAGGATGTCGCTCTCATGAGAAAGACTGTCGGCCCGGATATGGGTGTGAAAGCCTCTGGTGGCGTCAGAAACAAGGAAGAGATGGAAGCGATGGTGAAGGCCGGTGCAACTAGAATCGGTACAAGCCACGGCGTTGAATTAGTCAAGTAATCGTATATTCAAAAAGGCTTCTGATTCACTTCAGAAGCCTTTTTGAATGCTTATTATCTAGGATCGACTTTATCGAGCTGATCGATATCGAGAATCTCTAAGAAGACCATCGGTTCCTTGTCAGTGTTCTTGACTAAAAAACGAGAAATTTTATCTGAAATCTTCTTGCTCATCTCAGGGATGGAAACCTTCTTTTCGTTGTTGACTAACATCGTTGTGAGGTAGTTGTTCAGCATGACAGCGATTTGATCGAGCAACTGCTCGTTGTTCTTCATGTATAGGAATCCTCTCATCTGGATATCGGGCTGAGAGAGAATCTGTTTCTTCTTGGAAGAGACGGTTACACCGATTACGACAATGCCTCCGTCTGCCATCTTCGTTCTTTCTTCAATAGCAGCTTCCTTGACATCGCCGACAGAAGAACCATCGACCATGACATCTCCGTTGCGGATCATGATGTTCTTGTGAATCATTCTACCGGTTGCATCAAAGGCAAGAGCCATACCATTGTCGTAGACCAATGTATTGAAGTGATTGAGTCCGATTCCTAAATCGATGGCAAGAGTTGCATTAGCCATAAGGAGTCTGAAATCACCTTTGACAGGAAGATAATAACGAGGACGGAATAAGGAAATCATAAGCTTAAGGTCTTCTTGTCTTGCATGCATGGAGGAGACTTCTTTTCTAGAAAGTGTGATGACATGGCAATCGGTACGGAAGATCGTATCAGCGGTATCGACAGCAAGAACTTCGGTTCCGGGAACGGAAGGAGCACAGTTGATCCATGTGTCTGTGTTCTCAACTTTCAGTCCATTGACATTGCCATAGCAGATCTCTTTGCAAAGGTTGTAGAGAGTGTCTCCGCTTCCTGTAACTAAGATGATGACATCCTTCGGTGCAAGTTTCTTTACATCGGCGACAGAGATTCTCATGCCTTCCGGAATGACGATGTCTCCGATCTTGGCCATGGCATCAAAGAAAGCGACCTGTTCTGTATTGGCGATGCAGATCTTTCTCTTGTAACGAATGGCGAGATTGATGACTTCCTGAATGTTGTAGAAGTTCTGATTGTAGATAGAGATGAAAGTCTTTCCAGTCGGCTCCTCAATCGCATTCTTGATCTGTTCTGTGATCTTGTGATTCGGAGAAGAGATGCCAGGAAGGTCGGCACTCTCGCTTTCTGTCATAAGGAGGAATGTCTTTTCATTTTCAGATAATCTAGCAACCTTCGGCAAGTCGAACTGATATCCCTTTAAAGGAGAATAGTCTGTGATGAAGTCAGAGGTGTAGACAATGTTTCCTAAACGGGTTCTTAAAGCAAAACCAAAAGATTCAGCGACTGAGTGAGTGGTTTGGAATAATTCAAAGACATGTCCAGCGATAGTGATGGTGTCGCTAGGATTGACAGCGATGAAATCAAAGGTGGAGAGTTTCTTGAACTTGTTTCCGTAAGTGTTCTTGATGATGGCAATCGTTGTCTGTGTTGCATAGATAGGGGCTCTTACCACATTGAGAAGGTAGGGAAGTGCTCCATACTGATCATCATGACCATGTGTGATGATGATACCTTTGACACGATGGGCGATTGTCTTGATATAGGTGAAATCCGGAATGATGAAGTCAACACCTGGCATGGCGCTTGTCGGGTATTTCAAACCGGCTTCAATGATGAAGGCATCATTGTTGACCTCGATGACATAGCAGTTCTTGCCCATTTCATCCATACCGCCTAAGGCGACGACTTTGATAGGATAATCCCCGATTTCATTGACAAAGGGGGTCATTGTTTCATTGTTTTCCATTATAAACTAAGCCTTTCAAATAAAATTGTTCTCTTCTTTACACAATAAAATGGTCAAGAAGAAAATCTACTTATATAAATTTATACTAAATTCAACTATTTTTCAATATAGCATCACTTTAAATCGATGTCTAATAAGACAGGACAATGGTCCGAACCATAGACATCATTGAGGATTTCGCTTCTCTTCACGAGCGGGAAGATATCCTCCGTGACTAACATGTAATCCAGTCTCCAACCGGCATTGGTCTTTCTTGCATTTCTAAAATAGGACCAATACGAATATTTCTTTTCATCGGGATGCAGTCTTCGGAAAGTATCTACGAATCCAAGATCAAGAAGCTTGGAGAATTCTCTTCTTTCCTCATCTGTGAAGCCGGCGGAATGATGATTCGTGCTTGGATTCTTCAAATCGATTTCGTTATGAGCAACATTAAGGTCACCTGTGACGATGACAGACTTCTTCTTTTTGAGAACAGAAAGATATTCTCTTAAATCCTTTTCAAATTCCATGCGGAAATCAAGTCGTTTCAGCTCTTCTCCGGAATTCGGAACATAGAGAGTAACATAATAGAAGTTCTCAAATTCTAAAGTGGTGGCTCTACCTTCCTCGTCATATTTGCCGTCTAATAGACCATAATGAACAGATAAGGGTTCTCTCTTAGTCAATATAGCAGTTCCACTATAACCCTTCTTCACTTTCGAGACAGTCCAGTATGGAGTATAACCTTCCGGAACAAAAGGAAAGTCTTTATGTTCCTTCTCAGTCAGCTTTAACTCTTCGATTGAGATCAAGTCAGGAGAAAGAGGAAGCCATTCATTTAGAAGATCTTTTCCTAAGTATGCCTTGATAGAGTTCACATTAAACGATAAGAATGTCATTTTGTGTCCTCGCTATCATCCATCTTGAGAATCGAGGAATACATCTCAGGGCGTCTGTCTCGGAAAATGCCCCAATCTCTTCTGTTCTTCTTAATGGAATCTAAATCATAGGTATGAAGAAGAATTCCTTCTTCCTCTCTGTTTAAGCTTTCAACGATGGTGCCCGTCTCATCCGTCATGAAAGAGGAACCAAAGAATTTCATGCTGGAATTCTTTTCCTTTTCGATACCGACACGATTGGATGCGATGACAGGCATGATATTCAAAGCGCTCTGTCCAATCATAGCATTTCTCCAGTGCGGCATGGAATCCTTGTCTAAGACAGGTTCCGAACCGATTGCAGTCGGGAAAAGAAGATAATCTGCACCTTTTAAAGCAAGGACTCTTCCTGTCTCTAAAAACCACTGATCCCAACAGATTCCGATACCGACATTGCCGGCCTTGGAGTGGAAGACCTTGAATCCTGTATCACCAGGAGCGAAGTAGAACTTCTCCTCATAGCATTCGCCAGTAGGGATATGAGTCTTTCTGTAGAGACCTAATCTTGTTCCATCCTTATCGATGACACAGATGGAGTTGAAATAACAGCATCCTTTCTTTTCAAAGAAGGAAACAGGTATGACAATCTCTTGTTCTTTAGCAAGGTTGGAGAAATAATCAAGCGTCTTGGAATGCTCATATTCTTCCGCGAAGTCAAAGCGGTCATAGTCTTCGATTTGGCAGAAATAGTTTCTTTCAAACAGTTCCTGCAAGAGAATCAAATCGGCTCCTTTTTTCTTGGCTTCTTTGATAAAAGCAGTTTCTTTTTTGATGTTTTCATCATAATCATGACTGCAAGACATCTGACTTAAAGACAAGGTCACTTTCATAAGTCTTCATCCTCCGGTTCAAGTGGATAATGATCCATATAAGGAATCTGCTTTGTGATGCAGTGAATGTTTCCACCGCCTAATAAGATTTCCTTAGAATAGACTGGAATGATATCTTTTTCATCTTTGTAGAAGTCTTTTAGAATCTCGATGGCTATCTTATCCTCCTCACATCCAAACTGAGGAAGGATGATGAATTTCTCGCCCATATAGAAGTTGACATAGCTTCCAGCTAGTCTTCTTCCTTCTAAGCGATTGATGGCATTAGAAGAGACTGTTATTTGGTCTGCTTCTTCTTTGCTCATGTACATGGTTTTCGGTACAGGCATCTTGATGATAGTAAGACTTCTACCTTTTGCATCCGTAACAGAGGAAAGATATTCGTAGTCTTTGATACATCTTTCATACTGTGGATCATTCTCATCATCACACCAGGCAAGAAGGACAACACCAGGCTTTAAGAAGCAACAGATATTATCGACATGTCCATCTGTCTCATCCTCATAGATGCCATAGGGTAAGAACAATACTTTCTCGACATTGAGTGAAGACTTTAGATTCTCTTCAATTTCTTCTTTGCTAAGTGACGGATTTCTACCTTTGGAAAGGAGGCATTCTTCCGTTGTGATAAGAGTACCTTCTCCATCACTATGGATGCTTCCGCCTTCTAGGATGAAATCTTTTCTAGGATAACGATGGATCATCGCCTCCAAAAGGAAGTGTTTGCCTAATTGGTTATCGTCATCATAGGGAGTATAGAGCCCATCGAAGTCTCCACCCCAGGAATTGAATCCGAAATCGACACCGACAAGTCTTCCTTCTTCCTCGTTCTTCAAGAATACTGGAAGTGTGTCTCTAGCCCAACTGTCATCATATTTAAGACGAAGGATATGCGTGTTTTTCATCTCAAAACGACGGACGATGGAATAGTCAATCCTAGGATCGATGACGACAATCACGCGCTCAAAAGAGGATATCGCCTTGACGACATTCAGATATTCTTCAATGGCAGGAAGAGCATTCTCTCTCCAAGTGTCTTTTCTATAGGGAACAAGAACGACGCTTGCCCAATGCTTTTCACCTTCAAAAGGGAAGACATAACCTTTGATGGAATCTAAATCTTTTAAAATGGAGTTCATAGTCAATTCTTTATTTTGTACACGATATTATATAAAATATAAGTGTATTTTTCCATTGGAGGCTATTGAAATGAAAATATTGATGGTTGTAACGGATGGATTCGAGGACATTGAAGCAATTGGAACCCTTGCTATATTAAGAAGAGCTAATTTGGATGTGACCTTTGCCGCTATTGATAACAATAAGGCAACGGGAAGATATGGGCTTGTATCTTCCGATATGGTCAACCTGAATGATGTCGATATTGCTCAATATGATTGCCTTGTCATTCCTGGTGGACCGGAATACATCGCAGAAGAGAAGAATCCGAAGTTCTTGGCAATGATCGAAAATTTTAATTCCAGAGGCAAGTTCATCGCTGCTATCTGTGCGGGCCCTACAATCCTTGGACATTTAGGACTTCTTAAAGGTAAGAGATATACTTGTTTCACCTCGATGGATGAAGATTTTGGTGGAACCTATGTCGATAGCTATGCAGTAAGAGACGGAAATATCATCACCGGAAGAAGTGCAGCGGCTACTATCGATTTTGGTTTCCTCATTGTGAATGCACTATGCGGCGAAGCATATGAGAAGAAAGTGAAAGAATCTATTTATTACTAAACATGGGAATCATTGATATCATTGTCATCGTCCTATTAGTCATTGGACTGATATGGGGATTCATCAAAGGCTTTTCCATCAAGAAGATCAATTTTGCTTTGTCTACTATTTCCGGTGGTGTCGCCTATCTTGCCGGTGTACCATTAGGTGCCAAGCTTATGAACACCTCATTTGGAAGCCAGACAATACAGAATCTCTATTACGGTGTACTTCCTACTACGGAAAGTTTCTCAGCACTTGTATCGAACGATGAGGCGATTCGTCAGTCTCAGTATAAAACGGCATTGACGGAACTGAAGATTCCGACCTTCTTCCAAGGCTTGTTCACTGCTAGAATCTTAGATAACACGGGAAATGTCGGAAACGGATTAGCATCTTCGTTTGCTTTTCTTACTTTGACAGCATCCTGTTTTCTTATCATCTATCTTGTCTGCTTCATCCTTCTTCATATCATCTTAAAGCCATTATGGGGAGTCATCTTCGGAAAAGAAGGAAAAGGATTCTTCGGAAGAGTCATCGGTATGTTGTTCTCTGCTTCAAAAGCTGTCATCCTGATTCTTCTGGTGATGATTGTACTGACACTAGTCGATCAGGTATCGATGAAGTTTGATAACTATACGATTCATACCTGGCTAACCGATAATCTGAAATTAGAGGATACAGAAACTTTCACAATAGGGAAGTTCTTCTATAAGACCGCTTCTTCCTTATTGACTTGGATTTCACAGAAATAGGAGATAACGAATATGAGTTTAGAATTTCACCATTTGGACAAATGGGCATTTGCCAATCTCGATCTTGTCGAAGAAGCCTTAGAGAAAAAGGAAAAACCGGCGATCTTGATATCTGGTGCTTCCTCATCCGGTAAAAGCTATTCGGCTGCATTCTTAGAGAAGCTATTGAATAGTTATGGTTACCGTGCCACGACATTATCCTTGGATCAGTACAACGTTGGACTTAGCCATATCATTCCGAATAAGGTCCAAGCCAATGTTTTCAACGGTAAGATTGAGCACCTTGCTGAGATCGAGGATATCATCAAGAAAATCATCTATGATGTTCCCTTCGACAAGAAATATGACAAGGATGTCTTAGAAAAGATCAAGAAAGCAGTCAGTGATTATTTCACTGAGAGTGATCTAGAAGTTTTTTTGAAAGGTCTTTATGATGAATGGAAAGTCCTCAACTTTGATGAGCCGACTGTCTATGATTTAAATGAAGCGGCAGAGGACGTTAAAATCCTTCTTTCCGGTGGTAAGATCAGCACGAAGAAATACTCCAAGGTCGTCAGTGAGAGAGTTCCCTCTGATGAAGTGATATCCGGTAAAGACTATGATGTCATCCTCATTGAAGGTATCTATGCTCTTGATCCCACTTTGGTGGATGCCTTAAAGAATGTTTATACCATCAAAGACTTCATTGACGGAAATCCGAAGTCCTTGTTCTTACGCCGAATCATCCGTGATGCACAGCAGACATCCGCTGACAATGTCTTCACGATTTCCATCTATTTCCAGTATATAGTCAAATCCTATTATGAGACCATCTATCCTTGCAGAATGAATGCGGATTTAGTCTTGAACAACGATATGACCTTCGTTGAGATGAGAAGCGGAAATCTCTATACCACAAAGCAAGAACTTCACACCTTCAACAAGGAAGCATTTGAAAAGATATTATCTCAGTCTCAGGTGTTAGAGGAAGTCTATCAGAAAGATATCTACTTCTCCTGCGAAGATGAGAAACTTAAGAACGATAACATCCTTCGTGTCCGTTCTATCTCAAAAGATGGAGTGACCTATATTCCTTCCTCACTGGTCCATAAAGGATTACCGAAGGTCAGAAGAGATGATAAGATCATTCGTCCAATCAATATCTTATTGAATGAACAGGAATTCAGTCATGTCTGGAAGAATGAATCAGACTGCATAAACGATTTCCTTCGCTCCGGCTTCCGTGTCGGACCGATTCGATATAAGAAGAAGAGTGTTGTCATTTATCACAACAGAAGACTGACTCTTCGTGAAGTGAAGGATGACGGATACTACATCGAATTCACTCAAGAGCCTACCGAAGAGGCAATGAAGGAAATCAGAGAAGTATTGAACGGAAAATGAGTCGCGCCGCGACTCATTTTTCTATCTTATCTCAATATTCATGAATCCTTTGCTGACAGCGTAGTCTTTTAGTTTCTGCATTGTCTCTAATGTTGGAGAAGGATGATTGCTCAGTTCACCTTTGACTCCATTCTTTCTGAATCGGATCAGTTTTAGTTTGGTAGTAGGAATGTTTTCTTTCTGTATCGTTGAAACGATACCATCGATACAAGCAAATGAATCAACATAGGAGTCAACCACGACAATTCTCAGTTCTTCAATCTTATTGGTGGAATCGAGATAAGCAAGATTTTTCTTCACTATGTCATTTGAGAATCCGACAAGTCTAGTGTAGATATCATTATCCCATGACTTGATGTCCAACATGACCCCATCTGTGACTTTCATCAAGTCAGGATAGAGAGAATACTCGACCATTCCATTGCTATCCATAAGACAGGTAAGTCCATCTTTTTTGGCAAGATTGAATAACTCAGTCAGAAAATCAGGATAGAGAGAGCATTCTCCACCGCTTACTGTGATGCCACGGATGAATCCTAGATTTTTCTTGATCTCAGAATAAACATCCTCTGCACTTCTGTACACTACCTTTGGTGAAGCATGAAAAGGACAGACACTGATACAAGTATCACATGAAACACAGATGTCCTTGTTCCAGGTGACTTTTCCATCCTTGATTGATAATGCCAAAACAGGACAGGAAGATACACATTTTCCACAGTTTACACAGAGATTCTGTGTCTCAGGATTATGGCAGTATAGACAGTGGATGTTGCATTTCTGGACGAAGACAGATGTTCTAAGCCCTGGTCCATCCACAGTCGAACATTCGATGATCTTATTGATAGGGGCAACAGCCATCAGCCCATTCTGACCTTTCTTTCTTTCAAATTGTTTACCTTATAGTTCGGACTGCCTAAATGGGTAGTCTGTTTGATGACAGCCTGATTGTTATCAAACTTCTCCATTTCGGAACGTTTGACAAGATATCCTGTGATACGGACTAAATCGGTATTGGCAGAATAGAAGGACATATAGTGCATGCCGAGATTGAAGGCACCTTTTACAATATCAAGAAGGGCACTTGGATTCTGTTTGACGTTATCAGCAATCGGGAAGATATCACCGACACCGGCAGGAAAATAGCAATGGTATCTAGCCGAATGCCTAAGATGATCGAGGAAGCTTTCCGGCTCATCTCCAACAGGGATACGTACACCGCTTGTGACACCAAGATCACTGTCTAATCCGACCTGAGCATGAAGCATGAAGTGATTGTCTGTTAGCGGAGTATATAATGCATGGAAAGTGGAGACAGTCTTTTCAATCTTATCCATGATTCTGACACCAAGGTCATCCGCTTCTTTGTCATGACCGTATTTTAAGCATTTGTCTTTTAATAGAGTATTGACGCATTCAGCAAGGCCAGTGACACCGAACATCGGAACAAAGCGGTCTTTGCTGATTAATCCTTCCTTGACTAAGAAGTTGGATTCAAAGAAGTTGGATTTCTCCACTAAGAAACGGATTCTCTCATTCTCGTAATCAGCGATACAGGAAAGACACTCAGGCAAAACTTCATTGATGAACTTCTCAATGTCATTGGTTTCACTGGCTAGCTTTGTCAACGTGACACGGGTAAGAGTATAAGAACCACCAGCGATAGGAAGGATGTTATAGCAAGATGAGATACCATATCCTCCCTTGTAATTGTTCACATTGGCTTTATCGTTGCAGATAGCCGGATTAGAGCACTTCAAAGAGCAGCCTATTGCCTTTTCCATAAAGGCATCGGATGTGATATCCTGATCATATTTGATTGTGAGATTCGGAACGGTATCCTGAAGCTCTTCTTCGACTTCCAAAATCAGATTTCCGACTCTTGTCTCCTTCGGCCCTAAGTTGGCATGGCAGAAGGAGTCATCGATGGTACGATCTAGGAAAGTAAGGAAAAGACGGAGTTTCGATTTGATCTCTTCATCGCTGAGTCCATCCGCATAGGGTTCAAGCAGATAATCTAAAGATCCTAAAAAGACGGGGAATGAAGTGATGGATGGAACATGATGATAGATCATCATCAAAGCGAATATCGCTTCATCCATGTTCTTTGCCGGCTTGACACGTAAGAAATCAGAGCCGTTCTTAAGATATTTTTCATAATCAGGCATGATGTATCTAGGACGATAGGGAGCATGTCCTTCAAATAAGTCATTGATGGCACCGGTAGAGAAATAATATTTTGTCTTTTCCGGTATAGGAAGGACATCAAGCTCGTTCTCAGCGATATTGGCAAGATTCTTCAGTTTCTGCTCGTATGTCAGTTTGTTGGATGTGATGGTATCGTATATCTGTTTTGTGTAATCCATGGTCTTACCTCTTTATAAATCATTATAGTCTTTTTATGCTTACATATCTATCTTGAAAAATCCCGTGGAGACTATCCACGGGAAGAAAATTATCGTGTCGATTTGTCGTATGGGATACCTTCTGCCTTTGGTGCGTGAGAATGCTTGGAGAAGGCGATAAGGGAGATGAAGGCTAGAAGGTAAGGGAGCATATAGTAGAAAGCTTTCTTCTGGAAGATGGTTGTGGCACCGCTTGAACCTAAAGTAGATAAGAAGGAAGTGATGGTCGGAGCAAAGGCGGAGAAGAAGGCGAAGAAGAGAGAGGCAAAGATGATGGTGGTCGCTTTCCAGTTGCCTAAGATTTCAATGGCAAGAACTAAGAAGCCGTATCCTAAGGCGTCGATCTGCCAGTTTCCGATGAAGATATCGAAGTAGGAGAAGATGATGAATCCGCCAAGGCCGGCAGCAGCACCACCGATAGCTGTTCCGATGTATCTCATCTTGTTGACATTGATACCGACACTGTCAGCAGCACCAGGGTTTTCACCGCAAGCTCTGAGTCTCAGACCGAATCTTGTCTTTGTCATCGTAAGCCACAATATGATGATTACAATGACACCTAGTATCGTTGCTGCCGTTACACCGGTAAAGGCATATTTCACAAAGGTAGATTCCGTCTTTAGCTGCAATAGTGATGCAAGATTGAGATCACCGATGCTGACTTCTGGAGAGTCAATCTTGGTGATGGAGGTATTGATGATGGTGCAGACAGCGACGGCGACGGTATTCAAAGCAGTACCGACAATCGTCTGATCCGCTTTGAAGCGGATAGCGACGAAGGAAAGTAAGAAGGAGAAGAGGATGGATACTAGTATTGCGACTAATGCGCTGAGAAGGAAGACAATCTGTACGGCGTAGATAGAAGAGAATAGCCAGGATGTCGTTCCGACAGCACCTGCTAATAGCTTCATGAAGATGAGTCCTGAGAAGGCACCGACTACCATGCTACCTTCTAATGCGATGTTGATAATACCGGCGCATTCGGAGAACATTCCACCGAATGAACCTAAGATAAAGCCAATACCATAGATGATGAAGTATTTGACTAACATTCCCCAATCATAAGATGTAAACATACTTAATTGACTCCTTTCTTGCTGCTTAAGCCTTTGGTGAGCAATTCAAGATAGTATTCGCTTCTGACTCTATGATGTCTTCCCTCATAGTGTTCATAACCCATTCTGAGAAGCATATTGAACAAGGAGGAGAAGGAAGCGACATAGATGATGATAGCTTTGATAAGTTCCGTATAGTGGACATTGTAGGCGTCAGAGACAGACTTCAATGCAAGCTGAGAGGAATCTAAGTAAGCGAGTAAGACAGAGGAAAGCATACATCCAATAGGTGTGTTCTGAGCAATCAAAGCGACAGAGATTCCTAAGAAACCATCGCTGAGAAGGCTGTCTTGTCCGGAATCCCAATGGAAACGGGTAGAAGCCAACGGGTTAGCATATACCATATATCCGCAAATACCGGCTAAAGCACCGGAGATGGTAAGAGCAAGGATGATGTTCTTCGTCTGATTCATACCGGCATATTTTGCGGCATAACGGTTGGAACCAGTGAGTCTAAGTTCAAATCCGAATGTTGTCTTATCCAAGATGATCTCAAAGGCGATGAGAAGGACGATAGCGATGACAAGACCGACGCTGACACCAGGAAGAATCTTGTCTAATCCCATCGTAGGCATACGAGCAGCAGTAGGCATATTGACAAGTTCGGTCGGTGTATTTTTATCCTTCATAGAGGAAGGGATAAGCATATTACCGATTAGACCGATACCATAATAGATGATCCAGTTAAGCATAATGCCGCTTAAGACTTCATTGACGTTGAACTTTGCTTTTAGTATGCCTGGGATGAATCCCATAAGGGCACCGGCTACCATACCGGCTAACATACAGACGTACCATGGCATTCCCAAGATGCCTAACACAACAGATAAGAAGGCGCCAGCAGTGAGCTGACCGGTGATACCGATGTTGAAGAGTCCTAGCTTGAAAGCAAAGGAGATGGCAAGACCGGATAACATCATCGGTGTTGCCTGGTATAAGACACGGGCAAAAATATCAATCGAACTTGCACCCTGAGTCAATAAGACAACTAAGCCTTTTACTGCGTTCTGAGGATCGAGACAAAGAAGGAGAATGAAACCGATGAGTAAACCGAATACGACACAGATAAGGCCTGATAGGAATAGGCCGACGGCTTTGAAACTGGCAAGCTTATGAAAAAACTTTCCGATGTTGTAGAAGAATCTAAGGAACGGATTTTCAGGCTTGACTTCGATAAGATCTCTTTCTTCCATGATCAGTTGGCCTCCTCAAATGCTTCGATTTCTTCTTTTGTCATTCTCTTAGAACCCGACATGTATAGACCGATTTCATTGACGGTGGTCTTCTTCGGATCCAATGAGGCGACAATCTCACCATTGAACATGACAAGGATTCTGTCAGAGAGGTTCATGACTTCATCCAGTTCAAGGGAGACGAGTAAGACACCATTGCCTTTGTCACGATGTTCAATGATCTGATTGTGGATCTTCTCAATAGCGCCGACATCAAGACCACGGGTAGGCTGAACAGCGATGAGCAAGGATGTATCTCTATCTAATTCACGGGCGATGATTGCTTTCTGCTGGTTTCCGCCTGACATGCTTCTGACGATAGTGCTTCTTCCCAAGGAAGAGCGGACATCGTATTCTTCGATAAGTCGGTTCGCATAATCTTTCTCAGCTTTTGATTTACGGATATTGATGAAACGGAATTCCTTTTCGAAATATTTTTGTAAAACAATGTTGTCAGCAAGGTTAAAGTCAAGGCAAAGTCCGTATTTTTGTCTATCCTCAGGGATATGACTGATACCAGCGATGCTTCTTTGTCTGACGGTCAGCTTTTCGAGATGGACATCGATTGTTTCACCTTCATTTAAATGCTGGAATCGATACTTTGTGAATTTATGTGGATCGACACGGTGAAGAATGGCTTCACCGGAACGGATCTTTTCAAGACCAGTAAGAGCATAGATAAGATCGGTTTGACCATTTCCTTCGATACCGGCGATACAGACGATTTCGCCTTGTCTTACCTTGAGTGAGACATGGTTGACGACATCCTTTTTCTTCTCTTTGTCGAAGACAACCAAATCGTTGATGGTAAGGACATCCTCTCCAATCTTAGCAGGACTCTTCTGCGTCACAAGCTGGACATCTCTTCCGACCATGAGTTTGGATAGTTCCTGGGCATTGGTGTCTTTGATGTTCAAGGTGCCGATGCATTTTCCTTTTCTTAAGACCGTGACTCTGTCAGCGACGGCCATGATCTCATTGAGCTTATGAGAGATGAAAAGGATGGATTTCCCTTCCTTGACAAGTTCCTTCATGGAAATCATGAGTTCATCGATTTCCTGAGGGGTCAAGACAGCAGTCGGTTCATCAAAGATGAGGACATCGTTCTTACGATAGAGCATCTTCAAGATTTCGACTTTCTGTTGTTCACCGACAGGCATATCATCGATCTTCTCATCGAGATTGACATTGAAATGATATTTCTCACAGAGTTCAATCAAGGATTGTCTGACGCTTTTCGGTTTGAGGAAACCGAAAAACTTGGTGGTTGGTTCATAACCAAGAATGATGTTCTGCAATGCTGTGTAACAGCCAACCAGCTTGAAATGCTGATGAACCATTCCGATTCCTAAGCGTGTGGCATCATTCGGATTGTTGACTTTTTCTTCTTTACCACGGATGATGATTTCTCCTTCATCGGGCTTGTACATACCGAAAAGAATGCTCATCAGAGTAGATTTACCTGCACCGTTTTCACCAAGAAGGGCATGAATCTCGCCTCTTCTTAATTCTAATGAAATATCATCATTGGCTTTGATGCCAGGGAAACTTTTCGTGATGTGCCTTAGTTCAATAACATTTTCATCGTTCATGAAATGGACCTTCCTTTTTTAATAAAAGGGCATGGGAGAGTTGCTACCCATGCCCCGCACATTAGCTTATCGAATTAGTCTTTGACGTAGTTGACTTTGACTCTGGAAGAGCAAGAGAAGTTGTGGGCGACAAGATCATCATTGTCAGAGTTGGAGTTGACGTGAGTTGTTCCAGACTTGAGGTTGGCTAATACAGTCTTGTACTCAGCGACAGTGAAGTTCTTGAATCCCCAGCAGCCATCATCACCAGTGGTTTCAGGAGTCGGAAGGACGCAGTTATCAGACTGAGCACCGACTGTGACAACCTTGCTGGCTAAGGTGTTATTCCAGGCATTGCCATTGTTGACCCAACCGGCAAGGAGAACCTTAGTGGAGTTTGCAAGGTTCTTCATAGCGGAAGTGATGCAGGAATTCTGAGAATCGCCTAAGGAAGTGTCAGCATGCTGATTGACATCGACACCGATCCAAGGTTTGTTGCTGTTAGCCTGAGAACCAGCAATGACGGACTGATAGACAGCACCACCGCATCCGAAGATGACTTCAGTGCCTCTCTGATACCAGCTGGTGCAATAAGAGGTAGCATTAGCGGTAGCAGCGAACTGACCGGCATAATAATACTGAACTTCAACGGACTTGTTGCCTAAGCCTAATTCCTTAGCGGCGGCATCGGCGCCCTGGCAATAGCCAGAACCATAACGGACAACGGCAGGAACAGCCATACCACCGCAGAAGCCTAACTTACGATAGCCTTCCTTGACAGCAGCATAACCGGCTAAGAAGCCAGCCTGCTCTTCACGGTAGATGACAGAGGTGATCTGATCTGTGAAATTGAATTCGGCATAGTTGTTATCGGAATCCTGATTGACACAGTCAAGAGCTAAGAAATTGACATTTCCGAAAGTGGCAGTGTCTTCAAGTGCCAACTTGATGGAAGGCTGGAAGAGGTAGCCAGGAAGAACGATGACCTTAGCGCCCCACTGAGCTGCACTCTTCATAGCAGCAAGACGGCCCTGAGTATCATAGTTGTTCTGAGCAGGCTGATAATATTTGGTCTGGATCTTACCGGTTGAGACACAATTTTCAGAGTTAATGGTTCCGCCACCATTTTCGACGGCGAATTCATTGACACCCTTCCAAGCGGATTCGTTGAAGGAGTGATCATTGAGAGTACCGGAATCGGTAACCATAGCAATCCTGAGAGGATTTTCTTCAGTAGCAGTGAGTTTGTCAGCATCAACTTTGGTGTTTTCACCGATATCTGTTTCAGTGAGTTCAGTGAACTGAGCACCAGAAGATTCGTTGATGGCACCATCATCAGCAGAATCGCTTGTCTTATTACCGCAGGCGACAACAGCAAGAGTGGAGAGAGCGACCAAAGACAACTTCATAAGATTCAACTTTTTCATACTTTGTATTTCCCCCTTTGTATGAATTTGTTCAGAGAAAATAGGACTCCATCATTCGTGTGAGTCCGTTCTCTCCAAAAATTATTGAAATGGGTGCTGTTTTTTGGAAGAACGGATAGTCCTCTTTTCGGTTGAGGCTAGAGACAGGATCACCAATGCCAGATCCTTTATATCCATTTTCTCTGACCTTGATTGTAACATTGATGAAAAAGAATGCAAAGAACATTTCTTGTATATGTGTTATAAACGCATAATTATAGTGCGTTTGAAAACTATATTTGTGTGAAATATCTCGATATCTTTCGGAAAACAGGCTAAAGGAATTCTCTTGCAAAAATATGATTGAAAGCGGTTTGCACAATTTTCATTCATTCAAATGCTTGCTCCTTGAAATGCCATCAGTTTGAAAATATCCTTAATGAATATCAACGTTTATTTAAATAGTATAGTTCAAAATATTTAGCCTATGAAAATCAATGTTCTTGTAAATTGCTTGAAAAGTTACTAGAATAGTCTTGCTTGAAAGAGAGGTCATTATAATGATTGTCAATGCTACTAGAATGTTGCAAGCCGCTAAGAAAGGACACTATGCTGTTGGACATTTCAACACCAACAACCTCGAGTGGACAAAAGCTATTCTTTTGACGGCTCAGAAGTTGAACAGCCCTGTCATCATCGCTACTTCCATGGGCGCTGCAAAGTATATGGGTGGTTATTCCGTTGTTGCTGCTATGGTCAAGGCTATGGACAAAGCCTTAGGAATCACAGTTCCTGTCGCTCTCCATCTCGATCATGGTAACTATGATGCAGCCAAAGCCTGCATCGAAGCCGGCTATTCCTCCATCATGTTCGATGGTTCTAGCCTTCCCTTCGAAGAGAATGTTGCCAAGACCACTGAATTAGTCAAACTTGCTCACGATCGTGGACTCAGCATCGAAGCTGAAGTCGGTGCAATCGGTGGAACAGAAGATGGCATCACCGCTGATGGTGAAGTCGCTGATCCAGTCGAATGCAAGAAGATCGTCGATCTTGGAATCGACTTCCTTGCTGCCGGTATCGGTAACATCCACGGCATCTATCCGGAAGATTGGAAGGGACTTCATTTCGATGCCCTTGATAACATCAACAAGGCAACTGGATACATCCCGCTTGTCTTACATGGTGGAACAGGTATCCCGGATGATCAGATCGTCCACGCCATTCATGATGGTGTCAGCAAGATCAACGTCAATACGGACTGCCAGTTAGTCTTCGCTCAGGCTACCAAGGATTATTGCTTAGCCGGCAAGGCTGATCCGACTGCCGATAACAAGGATAAGGGCTATGATCCTAGAAAGCTCCTTAAGCCTGGTTATGAAGCAATCTGCGCCAAAGTCGAAGAGAAGATCAGACTCTTCGGTTCTGTCGACAAGGCCAATTACTAAATCTTACGAGGTCAGGGTAGAACCTGACCTTTTGTGTTTTAATTTATTAGTCTATAGCGATAAACGAACCTGTCAAAATGATAAAAGTGTTGTGAACCTATCTGTTTCCAGTAACATTTATTGATAAATAACGCTTTAAAATCGGTAGGTTCACAACAAAATTTCGAAAAGAATAGCCGATTTTGATTGAAAAAGATAGTATTTCAATTTAAAATTTACACGGATCGATGGATTTAGGCTATAAATGCCATAAATTCTCCTATCCCTAAGCTACCTAAGAGGAATTGAACTCAATCAATTTTTATCCAATCTATCACTTCGGATGTCACCAAGTTACCTCAAAGAAATTGAAAACATCAAAAAAGCGACATTTGTAACAATGTCGCTTTTTTAATGTTAGATAAAGTTTTCTTTTCAGTCACTTACGGAAGTATATTTCCGGTAGCACAGTATAGGTCATACCAGTCATCTTTGGATAAGATGAGAGTAGAGCCTTTGACGGACTCTTTGATATGTTCTAGATTTGTGCTTCCAACGATGATCTGACAGTCTTTTGTAAGCATAGTAAGGAATGCTGTAGCTATCATACAAGGTGTAGCGTTGTACTTTGCTGCTAATTCATCTAGTTTTGCATTCAAGACAGGATATTTCTCCTTGTTGAAGATAGAGCCTTGGAAGTGACCGTACTGATAGGAAGACCAGCACTGAAGGGTGATATGCTTTCTCTTCAGATAGAAGAATAAACCACTGGAAAGATTATTCGGATGCTGGATGACGCAATTGGTATTGAAGGCGTCACTGATAAGTGCTGCCTGTCCTAATGAGAGCTGTAACTGATCGACTTCAATAGGAAGCTTTAGAGCATCAGAAAGATATTCGATGATTTCCTTATCCATGTTGGAGACACCGAAGTGCTTTACTTTTCCTTCTTCATAGAGTTCTTGGAATGCTTTTGCGACCTCTTCATTTTCCATGAAAATATCGACACGATGAAGGAGGAATGAATCGACATAAGTGAGATTCATTCTCTCTAAGGATGCGTAGAGAGCTTCCTTGATATGCGTATAGGAAAGATCCATCGTTGCTTTTCCGTCTTTCTTGATGATTCCACACTTCGTCTGAATGAACATCTCATCACGGATTTCAGGATGAAGAGCTATTACTCTTCCTAACTTTCTTTCCGCTTCATTGTTAAGGTAAATATCTGAGATATCGAAATAGTGGATGCCTAATTCAAAACAGCCCTTGATAAGATTGTAGAGTTCCTCGGTATCAAGTTTTTCGATTCTCATCAAGCCAAGAATGACTTTTCCGTACTGGTATTCTTTTTTCATTTTAGATGTCCCTTTCTGTAATGTCGTAAAATATGCAATCACACGCCTTTTGTAAGTCGAGAGGTGAGATTTCAATCTGTAGGCCACGTCTTCCGCCCGATACAAAGATGGTATCGAATAATTGTGCGGTTTCATCGATGAATGTGACAAACTTCTTTTTCATTCCAATCGGAGAGCATCCGCCGTGGATGTAGCCGGTAAGAGGGAGAAGATCTTTCTGTGGAATCATCTCGATGTATTTCTCATCGGAGCATTTTGCTGCCTTCTTCAAATCGAGAGTGGATTCGCCTGGAACGACAAAGACATAATGTTCTTTGCTTTTTCCAACTGTCACAAGTGTCTTAAAGACCTGCTCGATATCCTGGTTTAATATCTCAGCTACTTCTTTACAGGAGACCGCCTTTTCAGCATCGTATTCATGAATCTTGTAAGGAATCCCTGCCTGATCTAATAGTCTCATCGCATTGGTCTTTTCAATCTTTTCTTTTTTCATTTCAATATGGAACCTTCGAAGTTATGTACTCCATTGTTGAAGTCCGATGCAGACATCATCTTCTTTCCTGGTCTTTGTAAGAGAGTAAGAAGGACTCTTCCTTTCTCTAACTGCAATAAAATTTGTTTCTTATGAGCTAATACGATCTTTCCGACTTCACCTGTTTCATCGGAATAATAGCTAGCGGAGTAAATTTTGATGATTTCATCACCTAAGAGTAGATATCCACCTGGTGTAAGAGACAAAGATCTTACCTGATTGATGAAAGTAGTAGGATCCGTATAGAGATTCAAATGCTCTTCTTCCTTCTTGATGGTAGGACAGATAGAGACGAAGCTTTCATCCTGTTTGACTGGGACTAACTCATTGTTGAAATATTTCGGTAAAGCATCTACTGCAAGTTTCAAGGCATCCTCTGCCAAACGATTGGCTAAGGTAGTGTAGTTATCCTCTGGATTGATCTTAGTAATGATCTTGCTATAGACATCACCGGCATCCAATTGATGGACCATCTCCATAAGGGATACACCGGTCTCACTGTCTCCATTACGAAGAGCATACTGAATCGGAGCTGCGCCACGATATTTGGGAAGAAGTGAAGCATGAAGATTCAGTGGTTTATAGGTTCCAAGAGACAATATCTCATCGGATATGATCTGACCATAGGCAAAAGTCAGAAGGAGATCCGGTTTCCACTCCTTAAGGATTTCAAAGTCCTTGTTCAGCTTATGTGGCTTGTGGACAGGAAGAGAGAGTTCATGTGCCATATTGGCAACAGGCGACTCTTCCACCTTGTTGTTTCTTCCACGGATCTTGTCTTCTTTTGTGACAACACCAACGATGTTGAAACCATTATCTACAAGCCCTTTTAGTACGAATGCCGAAATGTCCGGCGTTCCTAAGAATACGATACGATGTTCTTCCATAGATACCTCCGACAACATAAATATGTTATCATATTTCAAGTTAGAAAGAGGTTTAGCTTATGCGAATTATCAACACATTTCTTTTGACAGAGGAAACGGGAGGAAACTTGCCATCAAGAATGCTTCTCACGATTCTTTTTTTGTTTCTTGTCGGATGTATGCTCGGCTATGTCTTAGAATTGTTGTTCAGAAGATTCGTCTCAGCCAAGAAATGGGTCAATCCAGGATTTATGCAAGGACCATGGCTTCCTTTATATGGATGCGGATTAGTATTGATGTTTTTACTTTCCTGGATCATCCTCTCTTTCATGCCAAGTTCCTTTGTCTTCTATAATCCGACTGGTGAATTATTCGGACTTGACTATTATAGTGGTCCAACAGTCTATGATCTTCTTCCTATCTGTATCATGGGAGTCTCGATGACACTGTTAGAATTTATAGCCGGTCTTATCTTTGTCAAAGGATTCAAAGTCAGGTTATGGGACTATTCCAACATGAAAGGGAATATCATGGGAATCATCTGCCCAGTCTTCTCTGTCATCTGGTTTGCTGTCAGCATTCTCTTCTATTACGGATTGAATCCATTCGTGTACGAAGGATTCAAACTGAGTTTCGCTTATATGTTCGGTTCTACTTCTTATGGAATCGTTGCTCACTTCGGATTCATCTTCTTATTAGGTCTTGTATATGGAATCTTTTTAATGGATCTTATCAAATCCATCGGACTATTATCCCGTGTCTCTAAGATTGCAAAGAACTCCAATATTGTCGCTCGTTATGAGAAACTGATGGAGGAACAGAAGAAGACAAGAAAAGAGTACAAAGACAAGTTCATCTCTGCACTTCCTGAGAGTCTGAAGCGCAATAAGGATAAGGCAGCCTTAGAAAAGACAACGAAGAAATTCTCTAATTTTGTAAGAAATGTTTTATTGATTGATCCTGAAAAAGACCCGTCAAAGGGAAACTATGGTCCCGATGGCAGGCCTTTAAAGGAAGACGATAGTAAGAAAGATTAGATCAGTTCTTTGTGAAGTGGATTGTAGCTTTGTGATCCTTGATTTCAGTGACTGTGAAGTTATAGGCTAACTCACTGCCGTTATTCATCTTTGTCTTGTTGGGGAACTGTGCGGAAGAGGAAGCAAAGTTAAAGGAATCGCCTTCAAAATACATATCCTGATCTTCAAAGTAATAGTCATTCTTGTCAAAGACACGATTGCTCTTGGAAAGCTGGGTGATACCTAGATATTCAGGATTGAGATAATTGAAACTATAGTTTGCTTCTCCGTCGTAGTATCCCTCTATGCTATTGCTATGAGCATAATAGTAATAGTAATCATCATCGATATTGTTCAAATCTGCATAGGAGACATTGGAAATGTTTCCGTATCTATCTTCGGTAAACTTACAGACACGCTTATCGACATGATAGGCTCTAATACCTTCTTTGGTAAGAGTGTCATCGTTAGTATAGTTTCCATATCCTGTTGTTAAGTCTTTTTCATTCAGACCAAGAGTAGGAGAGAATAACTCTAACATCACATATTCATCATAGGCGTTTTTGACTTCTCCCTTTTTGGTCGGAATCAAAATACAGTCTAAGCTATCTTCCGCACTTGATATTGTGATATCGCCTTCATGATCGACATAGTAAGGAGTGTTCCAGCCTAAGGAAAACTTAGAGAAGCAGTCCTGGTCGCAGATGTTCTGATCCATCATATCGACACCACCCATCGGACAATAATAGCTAGTTCCATTCTTGTCCTTTGTCGTATAGGAGTAGTAATCATCCAAAGAGAGCATATGTCCGGTCTCATGGATGAAGGTGTGTGCATCTACCTTGCTTTCACCATATCCTTCGTAGAGGAAATCAAAGCTAGCCCAGAAATAATATCCGCCATTTGGAGAACTGAGGTTGCTAGTGGAATAGTAATCCATAGTTGTGTATGCCCAGAAAAGATTCCCATCTAAATCCTCACCATATGTTTCACCGGTATAGTAGTCATAGGCGGAGTAAATGAGGAAGACACCATCGATATATCCGTCATGATTGTTATCGTACTTCGTGCAGTCATCATTGTACGTTTTCTTGTACCAACTGACAGCCTGTTTCATGAGCTCTGTCGTATAGTCACCGCTTTCTTCGTTATTCTCAACCATCTGGCTTGAAGAGACATTCGGATCGTACCAGTCAGAGACGGTTCCATTGATCTTCAAAGCTCCATGAGAGGATTTCTCATAATAGGAAGATAAGGATTCCCATCCGGTATCCTCACTCTTTCCAAACATGGCCTTCTCTAAATCACTTTTGACTTTCGCTGTTGCATTGTCCTTATAGTCACTTACTACAACAGGAATGACAAGAACATTGATTTCACCAGTGGATGGCGTATAGGGATAATCGAGAAGAGCGGAAAAATCCTGCTGATCGAAATTAGATACAAGCTTACGATATCCGCTTGTATCCTCTGTTGTGCTAGAAGAAGCCTTAGAAGACTCAGTATTAGCTGTTTCAGCAGTGTTTGATGTATTTGCAGTGTTGTCAGTCAAAGGATTGCTTTCTGTGCCATTTCCGTTGAAATTGCAGGCGGCAAGTGTAGTAAGAAGCAATAAAGATAAGATAGATATGGATTTGTTTTTCATTTAGATTCACCTCAATTAAATTCATTTTAAAGCATAAGTGCTTTAATTCAAAGTAAAAAGCACCAAAGTGCGAAAAGATAAGAACAAATCAGTCGAAACTGGAATTATTGTTTGAAAAGAAAAATGATGTGTACCTCTTTCGTGTCTATCTAAAGAGGTACACATCACGAATCAATCGTTTTTAGATTATGAATTATAGATTACCTTTGTAGAAGATATGCTTTTCTGTTTTGTTGTAGTGTTGTATCCGGACTGATCCATGCTGACTAGCATACCGAAGTCATTCATGACAAGAGTCTCGTTGACAATGGCTTCTTCTTTATTCAGTTTGTAGGTCTTATCCTTGATCTCATAGACAAGGGTGTTGTCTTTTACAGAGAAGGACTTGTACTCACTTAGAATTGTTTTGAAGAAGTCAGCCATATAGTATCCGCCCGTATAACGGGAGGATACATTCTGGGAATAGAATATTTTGTTGTCGATCTCCTCTTCAAACTTCGACTGTGTGTACTTGAAGATTCCAGCAGTCTTCGTCTGTAAAGTAGAACTATCTTCCTTGTTCTTATATCCTTTTAAAACTACCGTGACTTCATAGACAGACTCACTTTCGTTATAGGATACACTTGTCGTCTTTTCACTGACATAGAGCCCACTGTTATAGGTTCCATCTAAGGATACGGATAGTCCAGAATAGGTATCGATTCTCAAATAGGAATAATCCTTCTGGAATGCTCTTCGATCAATGCTGAGAGAATAGTTCTCTTTACCAATCTCAGCATTATTTTCATCGTAGATGGTATTGATGTTGGTGCTAGAAACAGTCTTGACTGTCTCTTTTGCGTTCTCTATAGTCGGAAAATAGATGAGGCGTGTGACATCCTCGCTGAGCTCTATCTTCTCACAGGAAACGAAAAGAAGAACAGGAAGAAATAACAGAGCAAGAAACTTATTCCGTCTGATATTCATAACTGATATGGTAGTGGACAGACTTCGAATCCTCAGCAGTATTGACATTGCAAGTCTCAACTAATTCATCGACTAGGAAGCCTTTCTTGTCATAGGTGAGAGTGATGTTGAATCTAGCATAGAGCTTGACACTCTTCTTCGGCGGGTTCTCAGGATCGGAATTGACCTTTCCTAAGCTTAACTCCTTGGAGATGTTTTTGACAAAGAAGACCAAAGAATCAGAATTTTCCTCAAATTCCATATGGTGAATATTATCACCGCTGAAATTGAGAAGATAACTCAAAGTCGAGTAAGAGTACATGGAGTCATCTGTACCATCTTTCGGATAATAGGAGTTCTTGCTGAGTCTTATCGGAGCACTGATAGCATAGGAAGAACCATACACATAACCAGAATCCTCTAATTCAAGGCTAGGTACCGTGTTTATCTTTTCCTCACTCACAGTGAATTCGGTGAAGTTGAGAACATGTCCTTCCGGTTTTCCGGTATAGGTCACACGGTCTGTTGCCTCATCGATATTTGAAATAGAGGCCACGGAACGAGTAATGAGTGCATTTTCGTCATAACCTGAACAGGAGCAGAGAAGGATAAGAGGAAGAAGCAATAGATTTGATTTCTTCATAAACCCTCCTTAATAGAGACGGATGTTCATATCGGTCTCAGTGATCTGGCAGCGTCCTAAATCGAAGTCGAGTGCGATTTCCTTTCCGATGGAAAGAGGCGTGGAAGTCTCAACGAAGACGAACTGTTCCTGAGCGGAATCCGTGAGGTAACGACAGCGCATGAAGTACTTGTCTCCATAGTTGAGGACGGACTCGACAACGGCTTTGAATCCATTTCCATCTTCCTTGATGATATAGGCATCATGCGGAATGTCGATTCTGAACTGACGGGAGAAGACACGGGTTCCAAGACCCTGAATGAGCTTGTTGGAGATGATGTCAGGAAGTAATCCATAGTATTTCTGATCGAACTGGAGGAAGAAGACAAAGCCAGCCTTCTTAGCGGAGCTTTCCAACTTCTCGTTGAGTTCTTTCATCTTCTTGTTATGTTCATCGGCTAAATGCTTCTTCGGATTGGAAGCATTTCGGACTTCTTCTTTCTTAGCTTGGATTTCCTTCTTCAAGAGATCGGAATTTCTTCTGTAGGCGCTCTTCTCTTTGCTGAGATTGGTTTCATATTCCTGGGTAAGGCCATTTAAGATACGAGTGATGGTATTTTCCTTATCGGTGCGGAAGTTATCCTTGAAGATATGATACTCATCCGTTCTTCTCTTTCTTGTGGTCTTATCGGCGTTATTCTCCATGAATTCACGGTATTCCGTTTCTTCTTTTTCTCTCTTTTCATTGAAGAGCTCGTTGTTCGTTCTGATAGCATCTTTCTTAGCAGCATTGAACTCTTCTTTGAGTTTCTTGGAATTGGAAACATAGTCCGCTTTGAACTTTGCTAACTTCTCATTGTTGGTCTTGACAAGCTCTGCAAGTTCAGCCTCGGCCTTTTCCTTGTTGGCGATGAGATCCTGACCATCTAAATCGAGGATGGCTTTCTCATAGCGGTTGTTCTCGAGAAGGATTTCAGCGGAGACATAGTCTCTAGCGGCCTGAATCTTGTCATCACGATACTTCTTGAAGTCTTCTCTGTTCTCTTCGTTCATGACAGTCTCATAGTTGTAGAAGTGGGCCATGAGGCTATCGAACTTGAGGATAGGCTCAAAGATATTTGTGCCTTCATAGGTGTAGGTAAGACGTGTGAAATCGAATGAGACATGGACGATGTCGCCATCGTTATATTCCTTGTCGGAAATAGCGAAGAAGACTCTGTTGTCGCTCTCTAAGTGGATGAGAGAGGTATTGGAGATCTTCTCGGTCTTAAGAACCTTTGCTTCGATTCCATCGTCGGTGAACTGAATGGCATCGACTGGAACCTGAAGTTCACCGTCCTGTACATCACCGTGTGTCAAAGCATCGGGCAAAGAGATCTTAGAGGAGAGAAGGGTAAGTTTATGTCCTTTGATGGAAGCAGTGAAGGAATTGTACTTTGGAATACGAGGAGTGATGGTTTCCTCTGTCTTCTCGTCGAAGTAGTAGGTCTTCTCCGGATCGAAGTGGATGTAAATCGTGTCACCGACAGAGAGATTCTCGATGTCTCTGACCTTGATGATGACTTCGCTAGAATGACCTTCATCACCGATTTCAGCATAGATGAGACATTCGCTTCCCAATTCCTCAAAGTGAGAGATATTGCAAGCGATGGCATTCGGTGTAGACTTATCAACAAGAGTGATGTTCTCACAGCGGATACCGAGTTTAAGATCATGTTTACCATCAAGATACTGAGGAAGAGCCTTGATGAGATAGTTATAGGAAAGGTTGATAACCTGGTTGTTGTCCTTGAGGTAGAGTGTGACATTGTCACCTTTTCTAAGGAGTGTGCAGTCGAAGAAGTTCATCTGAGGTGTTCCGATGAATCCGGCGACGAAGACATTCTCAGGATAGTTGTAGAGGTTCTTCGGTGTGTCGACCTGCTGGATTCTTCCGGCCTTCATGACGACGACTCTGTCACCTAATGTCATAGCCTCAGTCTGATCATGAGTGACATAGATGAAGGTGGTCTTCAATTTCTGATGAAGCTTTGCAATCTCCGTTCTCATCTGAGCACGAAGCTTAGCGTCGAGGTTGCTTAAAGGCTCATCCAATAGCATGACTTTCGGATCACGTAAGATAGCACGTCCTAAAGAGACTCTCTGTCTCTGACCACCTGACATGTTTCTCGGCTTTCTGTCAAGATAATCCTTGATGCCTAAGATTTCACTGGCCCAGAGGACTTTCTCCTGGATGACATCTTCCGGCACATGCTTGATGCGAAGACCGAATGCCATGTTATCGTAAACGGTCATATGTGGATATAAGGCGTAATTTTGGAAAACCATGGCGATATCGCGGTCCTTCGGTTCCATATCGTTGACGATATTGGAATCGATGTAGAGTTCACCGGCGGTGATCTCCTCAAGACCTGCAATCATTCTAAGTGTTGTGGACTTTCCGCATCCGGAAGGACCGACGAAGACGATGAATTCACCGTTCTTGATATCCATGGAGAAGTCATTGACTGCCTTGGTTCCATTGGGGTAGACCTTGTAAATGTGTTCTAGTTTGAGATTTGCCATAAATCATTTCTCCTTTATTCTTGACTCAGAATCGCAATGGCGTACTGAGGAAGGGTCAATCGATTGTCTTTATAATCTGCGTAAGTACTCTTATCGGCTGTAAGCACATATTTGACTTTGTATCCGTCACTCACTTCATATTCCTCACTGCTACTAGGAGAGAAGTTGAAGAGAATCTTATAGGATTTGTCTAAGTATTTCTTCTTGATAGCGAGAATGTTCTTTTTCGGCGTATCAAGAAGCATCGTATCGTATTCATCAAGGGTATCATCCATCACTCCTCTTGCGATGAAGGGATAGGATATTCTGACGTGATTGAGCTCTTTGACATAGTTCAGGATGGAATCGTTATCGGCTAGCTGTTGTTTGCTTGCCGGGAAGACTTGTGTCTGAGATAGAGCGTGTTCGACATCGTTGCATTCCATGTCGTGTGTCTCATCATCCCAGTAATAGTGAGTTCTGTAAGAGGAATCGCGGTAGTCTCCATTCGAGAGATTGCTGCTGTTCATTCCGATTTCATCACCATAATAGTTGAAGACAGAACCTTTCAACATGGATAAGAGTCCTAACGTGAACTTGTTCTGATAGATGGATTTCGTACTAAACGAGACTCTTGGCATATCGTGATTGTTCAAGAAGGGAGCAGGAATCTTATCAAGACAATCCTCTTCCATTCCTAATGCGCCACGATAATAGACACCTTTAAGTCGTCCTTCATTGTTGCTTGAGGAGACAAGGAAACCATTGCCAGAAGAAGGAAAGTAGAAGTAAGAGTCAGCATCACTTCCATAGTACTGCTTGATCACGCTATTGGAATCCCAGCATTCACCGACAACATAGCCGTCTTCTTTGTTATCCTTGACCATCTTAGTGATGGCATTTAGGATTTCAACATTATGAGTGGTATTGTTCAAGTCATAATATTTGACGGCATCAAGACGGAAACCATCGACATTGATATCACTCGCCATATAGAAATCGATGACTTCCTTGATCTTCGTATAGGTGAAGGAGGAATCAAAGTTGAATTCTGGCATATCCTGGGAGAAATTGCCCTCATAGTAGAAATCATTTCCACCCGCTTTGTAATACTTCTTGCCTGATTTCTTAGCCTCTTCCTCTGTGTCATAGAAGACATAGAGAGAGGCGTAGTTCTTTTCCTCATCGGTGAGTGTTTCTCCGTTCTTCTCTTTGCGTTTGGCAGAAAGAGCGGATAGGAACCACTTGTTGTAGTATCCGGAATGATTGAAGACGCCATCGAGTATGACTTTGATGTCTCTCTTATGGGCTTCCTTGACTAAATTCTTTAAGTCATCCATCGTTCCGAAGGAGGAATCGATAGAGAAGTAGTCTGTAGCATCATATTTATGATAGGAAGGAGAGGTGAAGATAGGAGTGAGCCAGATACCTGTATATCCGATATCGGAAAGGTAATCGAGCTTGGATGTGATTCCGTTTAGGTCTCCGACACCATCGTGATTGCTATCAGCAAAGGAAGGGACGAATATCTCGTAATAGTTTCTGTAATTGTCATCGAGCACTTCATTTTTCAAAGTCTCGTTTTCAAAGTGCTTTTCTACAATCGTCGAATCAGAAGTTTCCGTATCGCTAGAAATGCTTTCGCTGTTTCCATTACAGGAAACAAGAAGGCATAGTAGCGGAAGAAAGAATGTACCCTTTTTCATAGTTTAGCCTTTGACAGCGCCGCCTGTGATACCTTCCACATAGTATTTCTGTAACCAGAAGAAGAGAATCATGATCGGAACAGAGACAACAACACCGCCAGCGCAGAAGACAGGGAAGTATTCAACCTTGGTCTCTAGCGTTGTGATCATCTTCTGCATACCGACAGCAACGGTTCTGGCTGTATCGGTACCGCCAGCAAGATAGGAAGGAAGCATGAAGTCGCCCCAAGGAGCAGTGAAGGTGATAAGAAGGGTATAGACGATGATCGGCTTGGAAAGTGGCATGATGACCTTGAAGAAGATGGTGTTCTTGTTTGCGCCATCGATCATGGCTGCCTCATCAAGGGATTTAGGAATCGTATCGAAGAAGCCTTTGGCGATGTAGTATTGCATAGCGGAACCGCCGATATAGATGAGGATGAGGGAGAAGACATTTCCACCTAAACCGATAAGCTTCAAGACGAAGTAGATGATAAGCATGCTTAAGAAGCCAGGGAACATGCCAAGAAGAAGGATGAGCTTCATCAACGGCTTTCTCAAGGTGAAACGAAGCCTAGAGAAAGCATAGGATGTTCCTAAGACCATCACGGTCTCAATGAGACAGGAAACAGCGGAGATGATAAGAGTGTTGAGATACCAGTTTCCAAAATGATAGTAAGGGGAATTGAACAATGTTACGTAATTGTCAAAAGTCCACACAGGAACCTTGTTTGCAATGTTCTCTTCCGTAGGAAGAAGAGGCATGAAATAACGAGCAGATGAGATGGATGCGAAGGACTGGAAGACCAAATAGACAAAAGGAACAAGCCAGACGATGGATAAGACGATCAAGAAGATATAGATGACAATGTTTCTTGTCGTGATCGCTCTTTTATGAGAACGATAGTTCTTTTTCTTTGCGTTTTCCATAGTTTACTGGAAGGCCTCCTCGTCCTTGACGGAACCGCTTCTGTTGTAGAAGATGAGAGAGAAGAAAGCGACGACTGCGAAGATGATGATTCCTAAGACAGATGCCATGCCATAATCATAGGAGGCATTGGTTGTGATCTTATAAATCCAAGTGATCAACAAATCGGTGTTACCGACATTAGAGTCACGAATAAGAGACGGAACATCGGCTGTGGTGAAGGTGAAGACAGGTCCACCACCAGAGAGAAGATAGATGACGTTGAAGTTGTTGATGTTACCGACAAACTGGGAGATGAGGTAAGGACCGGTGACGAATAGCATATAAGGAAGAGTGATTTTGAAGTACATTCTTGCTGGGCTTGCACCATCGATTCTTGCAGACTCATATAAATCTTCCGGAATATTCATCAGTAAGCCAGTACAGATGAGCATCGTATAAGGAATACCGACCCAGGTGTTGACCAAGATGATTGTGACCTTTGCTAGGATCGGATCACTTAACCATTTGATCGGAGAGGAAATCCAACCGATATTCTGTAAGATATTGTTGACGATACCGGAATCTGCAAACATCTGAGAGATGATAAGCAAGGAGATGAACTGAGGAACGGCGATCGTTGTGATCAAAATTGTTCTCCAGAACTTCTTCAATTTGATTCCTTTGGTGTTGATGATCATGGCGACAATCATACCTAAGAAATAGTTGGAGAAGGTGGCAAAGAATGCCCAGACCAGTGTCCAAAGGAGAACTTTACCGAAAGTCTGTAAGAATATCGGTGAACTGGATCCTCCAGAATTGGAAGAGAAGAGAGCTTCTAGATTGTAGAAACCGACCCAATCGAACAATTTTGCATTCGGCACATGGAGATAATCGTAATTCGTAAAGGCGATGACAATCATCATGATGATTGGGAAGATTGTGAAGATGGTAAGGGTTCCAATCGGAATGAAAAGCAATGTCTTGTCATAGCTCTTGTCTAAGACGTTCTTCAAAGTCTGTCTGTCACTTGCATATCTTCCAATCTCTTCTTTGTCCTGAAGTTCTTTGCTGTCTCTGATTTGGTTGTACCAAAGGAAGACAAAAAGAACGATAAACAAAATTGTTAGAAGGGAATAGAGAAGAATAGTGAAGGAATTATCGAAATAGACAGGAGCCATAATGTCAAGTAAGCCTTCTGTCGTTGGATAACTGCCTCCGGCTACCATACCTAAACTAGATAAATTGCTCAAGGATGGTACACCGATGATTGAAAGGAATGCGATAAAAGCAATTTCAAATAAAAAATAGAAAACACCGCGAATGACCTGTCTTCTTGTGATAAGACCGAAACCCATGAACAAGAATGATAAGCGGGTTTTGTAGTCACCCTCTTTCATCGCATCGAAAAGGTGGTACAAAACACCTAAAATGCCTTTTCTTGTCTTTCTGGCTTTTAACTTGAAGTTGTGTGCTTTGATCTTAGCCTTCTTTGGCATATTTGTGAAAAAATGAGTGAACCGATAAAGGACCTTCTTCGGTCTGCTCAATGACAAATATTCCAGTTGGCTCTCAAGCACAGAAGCGTTAGAATCTGCCATATGTCTCTCCTTTTCATGTGTAAGTTGAAAAATAGCACTGATATTATAAACGACATAAGGAGAGTAGGCAAAACCTACTCTCCTATTCGACTATATATATGTTTACTGATTAGAATTTAGTAGAAGCAGCGATGGAATCAGCATAGGTCTTCATGATTGTTGCATAATCCGGATTATCTGCTTGAAGGCTGGTAACTGCTGCAGTGCAACCAGTCCAGACATTATTCGGAACTGTAGTCTGAGCGACAGAGAATTCTGCCTGAGCGGCAAGAGCCTTGACAAGTCCATTGTTCTGAACCTTTTCCATTGCCTTGACACTCTTCTGGGTAGGAACGGTGTTAAGAGCATCAAATCTAGCTTCCTGGCATTCAGCGGAAACGAGATAATTGGCGATCATATGAGTAAGTGTAAGTCTAGCAGTGTCGTTGACGGACTTCTTCGGGTTGACGCCATAGAGCTTGTAACCTAAGAAGGAAGAAAGGTTAGCGGTTTTGCCTTCAACAGTGATTGTCGGAAGTTTGGCAACACCCATCTTATCACCTAATTCTTTACTGAAAGTGTCATAGTTCCAAGAACCTTCGACAACAGCGCCGAAACCATTGGCATCGATAGGAGCCTTGTTTCTAGCACCAGTATGAGTGATATCGACATTTGTGTCAGCAGCAAGCTGATGAACGGCTTTGGCACCTAAGATACCATTAGCCTGATCGAAGTCGGATGTGGCAGACTTGAAGGAACCATCACTGTTAAGATTGACTTTGTATCTAGCACCGAAACTCATGAAGGTACCGATGGAGAAGAAGGAAGAATCTGTATCGAGAGCATAACCGAATTTAAGACTCTTTGCAGCGCAAGCAGCAGTGATGCCTTCAACGGTCTTAGCCTGTTCATCGCTGACGACATCCTTGTTGTAGTAGAGGAAGTATCCGTTATCACCAGCATAAGGATAGGCATAATAGGATTCACCTAATTTGCCGGCATCAACAGCTTCATTACCCATACCTGCAATCAATTCAGTGGAGAATTTGGTCGGAAGTTCAGCTAAGGCACCTACGGAATTAAGAGTTCCGAGCTGGTCAGAAGCGAAACCGTAGATATCCGGTGCTGCATCACTTTCCCAATCAGCGATATCCTTGGCTTTATCTTCACCGACTTCATACATTGTGATGGTGACATTCTTGTAACCATTGTCAGAAAGGAACTTCTTAGCCTGAGTCTCAACGAAAGACTTCTGCTTTGCGGAAGCACCGATAACGATTGTTGCGGTGATGTCCTTGGAAGTGTCCTTAGCCTCAGTCTTGGCAGTGTTGTCAGATGTAGGCTTTGTTGTGTCACTTGTCTTGCCGCAGCCAACGAGCAATAAAGAAATACCGACTAACGAAACTAATTTTGATCTTTTCATAGTGTAATTACCCCCTATTTTGAAAATTGATCACGAATTTATATTCCAGAAGTTTTGCCCTCTTAGAATCAATCACAGCGGCCGAATCGCCTATTGAGCTCTCTTAGGCGTTTGGCATTGAGTGGAGAGAGGTCATCCTCTGTCACTCTGTATTTCCAGTTGCTGCCGACTGTTCCTGGCGTATTGATTCTTGCTTCATTGCCTTGGAACAGTAGATCTGGCATTGCCTGGATTGCGACATTGCTAAGCGAGGCGAGATTCAGCTCAAGTAGCGCCTCGACTTGTCCGTTCACATCATCTTCTTCGACTTCTTCGACTCCGAAATGGTGACAATTGACGTTCATCTCTTTGACTGTTTGTCTTCTCTCGTCTTCGTTCATGTCTGCTAAATAGCCTTTCAAGGGTTTGCAGTCATGTGTGCTAGAGAAGGACATACAGGTGTAAGGATAGTTGATAGCCTTGTTGAAGTTCTTCTCATCTCTTGGATACCCGAATTCAATGACTCTTGTGTCGTTCATTCGTAAGGATGAAAGCACCTTTCTTACCTCCGCTGAGGAGCAGTCGACATCTTCTGCGATGACTCGGCTTTTGTCTGAGATGAAACTATCGATGAGACTCTCACCTTCTGTCTTGACAAATTCGCCCTCTAAGCCATCTTGCTGACCACTCTTTACTAGGTAGGATTCAATGTATCCCCTAAAGTGATCTAGGAAGACAATATCATAGAGGCTAAAGCAGAAGTTAAGGCGGTCTTTCAGAAATCGATAATTGCTTTTCTTCATCTGATTGAAGTCGTAGGCAGGAGAACCCCAGTTCTGTCCTTTGCTGAAGAAGACATCCGGCGGATAGCCACAGGTGACATCCATCTTGTAATCTTCATTGAGAAGAAAGTTCTTATGGTGTTTGTAGACATCGATGGAATCGTAGCTGACATGCATTGGCATGACTCCTATGATTTTGATGTCCTTCTTCGTAGCATAGTTTCGTAACGAAGACCATTGCTTTAAGAAGATGTACTGTGTCCACTCGTAGAACTCTACCTCATTACGATTCTCTTTCTTCAGTCTTTGGAAGAGGTCAGCTGAGTAATGTCTTTGGTCATCATTGAACTTTTCCCAAGAGCATTCTCCGTTAATCTCCTTTAAGACACGGAAGCAGGCATAATCAGTGAACTGATGCTTTCTAAGAAATGATGTGTAACCTCTTTGATAGTCACCTTGACCTTTCTTGAACCTCTTAAATGCGATTTTGAGAATCTTGATTCTGCTTTGATAGATTTTCGAGTAATCGATCTGTTTTGGATTGTCGCCCCAATCGATAGAGCATAGATCCTTTTTCTTAAGAAGTCCTTTTTCGACTAAGTCGTCCAAATCGATGAAATTATGATTGAGCGCCCGGCTAGAAAAGGATTGATAGGGTGAGTCACCAAAGGATGTAGGCCCAAGTGGAAGAATCGCCCAATAGGAGAACCCGGACTCTGAGAGGAAATCGATGAAGTTTCGTGCGGCTTTTCCAATATTTCCGATGCCATACGGACTAGGCAAGGAGAAGATAGGAAGGGAAACCCCGCTAAGTCTGAGTTTCTTATTCATTTTCTAACCGCTTACAATTCTACATATTTCGAATTGCAAATGCAAGAAACGGAAAAATGAAAACAAGAATTTCGTATTAATTTTGCACTCTTGAAAAAGCCCATAAC
>CAVALL010000012.1:0-35748 GCA_963589675.1 Alistipes onderdonkii
AATATAATAGATACCTATTATACAACTGGAGTTCGTCTCCTTACCATTTGGTGGAGATGACGGGAGTTGAACCCGCGTCCAAACGAGAATCTCTAGCGAGGACTACAGTTTATCCAATGATCGGTTAAGGGAGTCAAAGTTCATTGGCAGACTTTTTATCCCCGATCCTTCCTTATGTCGCAGGAAGAAGGAAAGGAAACTTCTTCCTGAGCTCATTTCTAAACTCCCGATATCATGAAATGAAAAGATGAAATCGGGGTGTGCAACAGATCCGCAGATCTGTGAAAGGCGCTAAAACCTAATGAATTAGGCAGCGCAGGCCATCATGGCCGGAGCACGGAACATAACAGGTTTATTGGCACTTGTAATTGTGTCGGTCGATAAGGAGACCATCCCACTGCCCTCAGAAGTCGTTCCCGCCTGTCGAAACCGGAACATCCCCATGCGAAACTAGTATAGTGGAAGTTTTCACTTTTTCAAGAAAAATATGAAAAATATCAAAAAAGCCAAGGCAGAACCTTGGCTGATATCGTTATAACTGTACGCCTGGCTTAGCAGATTTGATCTTATCGATTGCTGTTTGGAAGAGTTCGACTTCCTTACTGACTCTCTTCGAAGGATTCTCACCATAGCTCTTGATTACAGTATCGAACTTGGTATTGATCTCCTTGACCTTTTCCATATCGGAAGAGATGAGACCAGCAATTAAGACTGCAGTTCTGTAATCAGATAATATTTCCGGAGTAGAGACAATCTTTTTGTCATCTTTCTTCATGCTGAGATAGGTGCTGTCGGCGCCCTTGTCATCATTCACCTTGAAATGAAGATAAATCATTTCTCCATAGGGAAGATAACGATCGGAATCATTGAGATATTTTGTGTAATAACGCATTTCCTCTAAGACATTGAATGCTTTCTCAAGTCTTGAAGCATAGAGATGATCTAAATAGTTGGCGTGAAGGACACGGCACTTATAGAAGGAATCATAGCTTTCAAATTCATAAGGAAGGTAGTCCTGACCGGAATGTTCATTCTTTCTGTTGATACAGTAGACATTGAATGCAATCTTATCATCCTCTTTGGAAGTGACAAGAAGGTTGAACATATCAGTAGGATAATCCTGACGGAAAGGAAGGATTTCGTACAAAGGAGTGAGGAAGCCGTATGACATAATGAATAATGCAGTCCATCCAACAGCAGATTTTCCAGTTTTGACCTGATTGAAGCTTAAGACGAAGAAGAGAACAATGGCAAGGACAACGAGGATGAATTCAGCGATGAAGCCACCGAGGAAAATCAACTTTGGATTCTTCTTGACATCATCATCCTTCGGAGCGAACTGAAGAGAAAGGTCGAAGAAGGAGAGGATATCGTATTTCACTTTGGTTTTTCCATTTGACTTGTCGATGAGGAAACCGAGAATCTTGACATAGCTCACATAATATCCGGCAATCTTTGCGAAGATGATCTTTCCAAGATTGTAGATTAAGAAGGTGAGAACAACGCCTAAGAGAATAGAAGTGAGGAAGTAAGGGATACCACTATATCCGCTTGGGATATACTCCTTTGAAGCCTGCTGAGCAAACCAAATACCGAGAAGATAGCCTAAATAGACTAACATCAATCCCCAGGAAAGGTTGTAATCAAGAATCGAGTTTCTTGGGCATTCTTTTTTCTTTTTTTCTTCCATTGAATGAAGCCTCCATTAATGTTTAGCACACGAATACAAGTATTATATGATATTGAAAGGCATTTTGCCTCTAAATATTCGTCAATTTAAGAGTATCAAACGCTTTGTCGATATCTTCCTTGGCTATGACAAAAGGCAAAGCATCAAAAGACTGAGAGATAGGAAGAGTATGAATCCAAGTATCCAAAGCGTGAATGCTATCCTCTGTACTGATATTTCCTTCTAAGTCAAAGACTGATTTTCCAAAACGAATCAGTTTGTCTTTGAATAAATCTTTGTTGATAGTCAAGTATGGAACTAAAAGGAGTGCAATGCCTTGTCCATGTGCGAGCTCAGGGTAATGGCCGCTTAGACGATGCTCGGCTTTATGAACAATGAATCGTTTATTCTTACCAAAGCTTGTAAAGCCATCATGTGCTAAAGCACCATCAATCATCATCGCTCTTCTAGCATTGATATCAGTCGGATCTTTCAATACAGAATGACTTGTCAAGACAATGCTTCTCATGATTCCAAGAGCTAATTCATCGGAAGGCTCGAGTTCCTTGGAAGGGGAGAAATATCTTTCCATGCTGTGAGAGAACATATCAGCAAGCCCTACACCAATCTGGTAGGGAGGTACTGATAAAGTCAAGGAAGGATCAAGCAAGGAGAACAACGGGTAATTGGTAGGACAATTGAAACCAGCCTTGAAATTATGCTTACGGTCCGATATGACACAAGAGTCAGACATTTCACTTCCAGACGCGGAAAGTGTTATGATTGTCGCAATTGGTAAAGCGTGAAGTGGTTCAATAACGTGTTTGTTGAAATCAAGCGGATTCCCATCATAATAGTAGGCGTGAGCAAGGGATTTGGATGCGTCTAATACACTACCGCCACCGCAAGCTAAAATGAGGTCGGGATGAAAGGCGCTAGCCTTTTTTTTCATCGCTATTACATCCTCGACATCTGGATTAGCATTAATTCCGGAATACTCTTCGAATTGAATATTGTTCTCAGCGAAAGATTTGATTATCTTGTCATAGAGTCCACTCTTCTTACAGGAGTGTTCGCCATAGACAAAAAATACCTTCTTAAAGGAATAATCTTCCTTGATGATCTTACCTATTTCAGATACACCTTCATTACGAAAATAGATTTTGGTCGGACAGCAAAAATCAAAATCAGTGTTTTTCATATCAAGCCTCGTTTCATTTGTTGATTATATCTCATTTAGATACAGACAATCTTCTTAACCTTATTTCTTAATTCATCATAGGTGCCAAGTAGTGCCTTACAATATTCGATATATTTCTCTTTGGATTGTGTGGATTGATTGGATGAATAGAGTCTTCCTTCTTCTAAAATTCCGTGAACAAAGAAAGTCAATACAATCTCTTTCTGTTCAGGATATAAGGATAAATAATCCACAAGTTTCTTTGTCAGAATGATATCCATCTGTTTCTTTAATTGTGTTGCCAACACTTCCCAATACACATCCTTGATTTCTTCATATTGGTTACAGATATCAATGAAATTCTTATCGGATTCAATCAGGTTGAAAGTGTTGGTGATCAAATGACCTTCTTTCATTCTGCTCTTGATGGATTCCTTGATATAGAAAGCAAGGCATTCTTTGGTTGTTTTGAAATAGTAGTAGAAGTTTTGTCTTGTGCAGTTGATTCCAACACAGAGGTCAGAAACAGATATCTCTGGGAATGGTTTTGTCTGCATTACCTTGTATAAGGAATTTGCAAAGTCTGATTTTTTCTGATTCATAGATTACAATCTCCTTTCTACAGGTTTACTTGTCTTCTAGTCTTCTTCGGCATGACATCTTTCATAACTGTTCCTCGTGCCTGAATGGCTACTTGTGCATATTTTAGTGAACGGATATCGAAAAATCAAATGGAAACATCACACATTTCCATCATTCATATCATAAAAGGGATTTCATTTGTCATTCATTTTGCTTTGACAATTATGATTCAATCTAATTGTCTTGTTTCATTTTCCAATTGATTAGAACAGATGAATTCTCGTTCTTAAGAAAGAAAAAATCACAAAAAAACAAATAATAGATTGCTTTTGTATATTTTATTATCATTTTCAGTATGCTAAAATAATCGAAGGTGCAAAACCTATATATTTTTTAGGAGGAAAAAATGCCTGCACAGAAGAAAGTTGTGAAGAAAGTTTCTGCTGCAAAGACCAGCAGAAAGCCCAGAACAAAGTATGTTGCTGGACAGTATGTTTACGCCTTTGGTGATGCTTACGGATTAGGAAAGCCGCTTCTCGGTGGCAAAGGTGCCGGTTTGGCTGAAATGGCCCACATCGGAATCACAATTCCGGATGGTTTCACTATCTCTACTGAAGCCTGCACACTCTACTATGATTCTGGAAGAAAGATCCCTGCTAAGCTTGAAAAGCAGATCAAAGAAGGAATCAAAGCCCTTGAACACAGAACTGGAAAGTCCTTCGGCAAAGGTCCGAAGCCGCTTCTTGTCTCTGTCCGTTCCGGTGCCAGAGTCTCTATGCCTGGTATGATGGATACCATTCTTAACCTCGGTTTGAATGATGACACTGTTGAAGCTTTAGCCAAACAGTCCGGCAAGGAAAGATTCGCTTATGACTGCTATAGACGTTTCATCCTTATGTTCACTAACATCGCTAAGGGACATCCGAGAGATGAAATGGACAAGATGCTTGATGACATCAAGGCCGCTAAGGGTCTTAAGAATGACTTCGAAGTCGGCGTCGCTGACCTCAAGGCCCTCATCAAGAAATACAAGGCCTACTATAAGAAGACCTTCGGTGAAGAGTTCCCGTCTGATCCTGTCGATCAGTTGATGACTGCTGTCAAGGCAATCTTCCACTCTTGGGACAACGACAGAGCTAACCTTTACAGAAAGATGAACAACATCCCCTATTCCTGGGGTACTGCCGTCAACGTTCAGATGATGGCTTTCGGTAACATGAACCAGAATTCCGGCACAGGTGTCGGTTTCACTCGTCAGCCTACCGATGGTAAGAACCAGATCTTCGCTGAATACCTCATCGAAGCTCAGGGCGAAGACGTCGTTGCTGGTATCCGTACTCCTTTGCACATCGATGCATTGAAGGAACAGCAGCCCGCCATCTATGATCAGCTTGTAAAGTCCGCTAAGAAGCTTGAAAAGCACTACAAGGATATGCAGGACTTCGAGTTCACCGTTGAAGACGGCAAACTCTACTTCCTCCAGACCCGTAATGGTAAGAGAACCGGTGTCGCCGGTCTCCAGGTTGCCACTGATATGGTCAAAGAAGGCCTCATCGATGAAAAGGACGCTCTCTTGAGAGTCGATCCTCGTTCCCTTGATCAGCTCTTACATCCTACCTTTGTCGATGCAGCCGAAAAGAAGGCTGTCGTCATCGGTCATGGTAATGCCGCAGGCCCGGGTGCCGCTGTCGGTCACATCGTCTTCTCCGCTGAAGATGCTGCTAAGATTGCCGCTAAGGACAAGAAGGCCCAGCTTATCTTGGTCAGAGCCGAAACTTCTCCGGAAGATTTAGGCGGTATGGTCGTTGCTCAGGGTATCCTCACCATGCGTGGTGGTATGACCTCTCACGCTGCTGTTGTTGCTAGACAGATCGGTAAGACCTGCATCACCGGCTGCTCTGAACTCAAGGTCGATGAAGAAGGAAAGACCATGAGCTTAGGCGGACATACATACAAGGAAGGAGATGTCATCTCCATCAATGGTTCCACCGGTACCATCTATGATGGCGCTATCGAAACCAAGGAAGGCGGTGACAACGCCAACTTCGTCAAGGTCTTGAAGTGGGCAGACAAGTATGCCGACATCAAGGTCTTCGCTAATGCTGATACTCCGGAAGAAGCTCTCAACGCTGTTCGCTTCGGTGCAAGAGGCATCGGTCTTTGCAGAACTGAACATATGTTCCGTGGTAAGGACAGACTCTTCATCATGCAGCAGATGATTCTTTCCGATACAACTGAAGAAAGAGTCAAATATCTTGAACAGCTCGAAAAGTTCCAGGAAGAAGATTTCTACAACATGTACATCGCTTTAGGCGGTGTCAACATCAACGTCAGATTACTCGATCCGCCGCTTGATGAATATCTCCCTATCAAGGAAGAAGATATCGCTGATCTTGCCAAGAAGTCTGGTAAGTCCGTCGATACCGTCAAGGCTAGAATCCAGCAGCTCCATATGACTAACCCGATGATGGGTCTCCGTGGCTGCCGTTTGGATGTTGTCTATCCTGAAATCGGTAAGATGCAGGCCGAAGCTGTCATCAAGGCTGCTTTAAGAGCCGAAGAAGATCTTTCCAAGAAGACCGGCAAGAAGGTCAAGATCGTTGCTTCCATGATGGTTCCTCAGGTCATCGCCGCCAAGGAATTCGTCTTCGTCAAGAAGTTGGTCAGCGAAGTTGCCGATAAGCTCATCGCTGAATCCAATTATGACAAGAAGATGAAGTACATCGTCGGCACCATGATCGAGACTCCTAGATCAGCTCTCACCGCTGGTGAAATCGGTAAGGAAGCCGCTTACTTCTCCTATGGTACAAACGATCTCACTCAGTTCACCTATGGTTTCTCCAGAAACGATTATTCTGCCTTCATCAACCAGTATCTCAACAACAACCTTATTGACTTTGATCCTTTCAAGACCATCGACTCTGAAGCTGTCAAGAGATTGATTGCTCTCTCTGTCAGCGAAGGTAAGGCCGCTAATCCGGAACTCCACTGTGGTATCTGCGGTGAAGCCGGTGGCGATCCTGAATCCATCGCTATCTTCCAGGCTTGCAAGGTTGACTATGTCTCCTGCTCTCCGTTCCGTGTCCCTGGCGCCAGACTTGCTGCCGCCCAGGCTAAGATCAGAGAAGAAGGCTACAAGTATTAATCTTTGATTTCTCAAAACTCCTGACTGGTTTTCCAGCCAGGAGTTTTCTTTTGCCTGATTTTTATATAGAGCAAATGAAGTGAAATCATCACTCTTGCCTGATACAATGGGGATATGAATAAAGAATCGATTCAATCCTTGTTATCGTATTACAGAGCAAATAAGCGTTCTTTGCCGTGGAGAGAAGAACAGACTCCGTATCACACCTATATCAGTGAAATTATGCTACAACAGACAAGAATAGAAACAGTAAAAGAGTATTATCTACGCTTCATCTCCTCTTATCCGGATGTGATAAGTGTTGGACAAGCTGATATTGATGATCTTCAGAAATTGTGGCAAGGCCTTGGATACTATTCCCGGATACGGAATATTCATGAAGCATGCCGTGAAATGACTGAAAAATATAAGGGAAAGATTCCAGATGATTTAGAAAAACTATTATCCCTTCCTGGTATCGGCGATTACACAGCGAAAGCGATACTAGCCATTGCGTACAACAAGAAATATATAGCCGTAGACGGAAATCTATTGCGATTATATTCCCGCCTTGTTATGTCGAATGACAACATCAAAGACAAGAAGACAAAAGGGAAAACAGAATCATACTTTCTAGAAAACATACCTGATGAAGCTAGTGATTATCTTCAAGCACTTATGGAACTTGGTGAGACTGTTTGCCTTCCGAATGGAAGACCACTTTGTGAAAGGTGCCCGTTGTCTTCTTCTTGTTTAGCACATAAAAATCATAGAGAAATGGATTTTCCTATTTCAATCAGTAAGGCAAAGCGAATAGAGGAGGCGAAAACCATCCTTCTCTTTGTCTATCAAGATGAAGTAAGAATCAGAAAAAGATCAGAGAATGGTCTGTTAGCTGGTCTGTACGAATTTGTCACAATTGATAGAAGTATGAATATGGAAGATGTGAATAACTATTGCAAGGATAAGAAACTATCAATCTTTACCATTGAACAATTAGAAAAGCAGTCTTTTGCATTTACCCATCGTCTATGGAATATGGATGGATATGCCATCACATTGAAATCAAAAACAGATGGACTATTTGTTCCGATATCCTCTTTATCCTCTTATGCGATACCATCCGTATTTTCATATTATAGAAACATATTGATGAAGAGAGAAAATAATCCAAAATAAAATCCCGAGGTTCTGTCATCCTCGGGATTTCGATTGGAGGTATGCGAATGACTCCTATAGAGTCATTATCGCCTTAATCACAGCAAGAGTGATGGGAATCATTGTCACAACAGCAGCAATGATTCTTTTTCGCCTCTTTCTTTTTGCGCTTCTCTTCTTTTTTCTTTTCAGCCATGTAATAGGCTTTCATCTCTTTGCCTTTGCCTTTGCAGTCACAGTCTTCAATCTTCTCACCTTTTGCCTTCTTGATTACGAAGAAGGCAATGAGTGAGGCGCAGATCAGGACAACAACAGTAATGGCAATGATGTCAGTTGTGTTCGCTAAGATGAACATTAGGCTGCTAAAGCCTCTTTCTTGTTCATCTTCTTATTGTAGAAGAAAAGGGAGACAAACAAACCGGCAAGAAGAGCGGCGACAATGAAGGTTGTCCACCAATAGGCGATGACCATATAGGTGAGACATCCGACAATATAGGAACCAGCAAGCCAGAAGGCAAGAGTGCCTAAGAAGGCCTTACGGTTCATCAACTCAGATTTAGCAGTAGCAACAGATGCGAAGCAAGGAATGGTAGTGACATTGAACATGACGAAAGAAACAAGAGATGCAGTAGTCTTGACTTCATCGACTAAGGTGCCATCTGCATTGGTTTCGAACGTAGCTTTGACAATAGCGGTGACAGCACCGATACCGGCATCACCTTCGGTATCAATAGCACCTAAGACACCTTCCGGAAGTCCTAAACCATTGAAGGATGATGCAAGAGTACCGAAGGTACCGATTGCGTTCTCCTTAGCGACAAGTCCAGTGATGGCAGAGACGGAGAAGGCCCAGGAACCGCTATTGGTTACGACAACATGAGGAGCATAAGCACAGCTGACACCCCAACCCATCGGTGTGAACAAAGGAGCGAAGAAGGAACCTAAGGATCCTAAAATAGACTGATTCATATTCGGAATGACTTCTGTAGTAGAGAAGTAGTCGCCGATGACATCCTTTAAGACAGCATCGTTCATGACAGCATTGTAATCGACTAATGTCATATCTTTATTCATCAAGCCGTTGGCGATGAGATTCTGAATGGCATCCTCTGCATCAGCGCCTAATTTACCGGAGTCAAATGCAGTATTGAGACCATCTAAGACAGCCCATAAGGCATTTTCATCGTTGTAAGCGAAGAGGATGCCTTCCTGTCCGAGATAACTCCAGTCCCAACTGATTCTAGAGAAGAGCCAGACTAGGATGGTAGAGGAGAGAATGATGGTGAACGTCTTCTTGAAGAAGTGCTTTGCCTTATCCCAGATATGGATGGCAAGTGCGCGAGGCTGAGGGAGATGATAGGCAGGCAATTCCATAATGAATGGAGGGATTTTTTCTCTTTGTGTTGTGGAATGCATGATGAGAACGGAGATGATTGCAATTGCCATACCGGCGACATAGACACTGAATGTGATATAACTGGCACCTTTGACACCAAAACTAGAGAGTAATACACCAGCGATTGCGGTGATGATAGGAAGCTTAGCTGAACAGGTGAAGAAAGGAATGACACGGATTGTCTGTGTTCTTTCTTTATCTGTAGTGAGTGTACGGGTGTTCATCATAGCCGGAACACCGCATCCGAATCCCATAATCATCGGTAAGAAGGCTCTTCCGGAAAGTCCGAATTTTCTGAATAGACGATCGAGAATGAAGGCGACACGTGCCATATAACCGCTGTCTTCCATCAAAGAGAAGAAGAAGAACAAGAGAAGAATCTGTGGTAAGAAGCCAATGACAGCGAAGATACCGCCTAGGATACCATCGCAGATCATACCGGATACCCAAGCGGATGCATTCTTTAGAATGTAATCGGAGAAGAGTGTTGTGATTTTGTCTGTCACCCAGTTGGTGAAGTTAGCGAAGATGAAGCCAGGTGATTCAATACCGTTGCCGGCACCAATCCAACCCATTGGAGAGTTGAATCCATCATCACCGAAGACACCGGCTGCATTGAGGAAGAACAAATCTTCAGAGAAGGTGAGTTCGAATGTGAAGAAGAGGATAAGGAGGAATATCGGAATACCGGCCCATTTGTTCGTCAGTACTTTATCAATTTTATCGGAAACGGATAATTTATCCTTTTCAGCCGTTTCGATTTCTTTCTCGACTCCGACCTTACAAGCGGAAAGTTCGCTGGTGATGTACTTGTATCTCTTATCAGCGGACATCGATTCGAAGTCTTCACTACCTTTATAGAGTTCTTTAGCTTTATCAGCCTCTTCTTTATGAAGAGAAACTTCAATCTCATCATTTTCCAAACCTTTAACAGCGTGGAATAATGGATTTTCGATTTCGGCATCTTCGTAAATCTTTTCTGCCTCTTTGACGACATCCCCATATTCTCCGCTATAGAGGATAGAGGTTCCTTTTCTAGGATTGGAGCTAGCTTTGATAGCCTTGCTCATTAATTCGTCAAGGTTATCTCTCTTTAAGGCAGAGACTGCTACAACCGGAACGCCTAATTTCTCTTCCAATTTGGCACAATCGATATCCATTCCGTTCTTCTTGACGGCATCGATCATGTTGATGGCAAGGACAACCGGAACATCCATTTCAAGGATCTGGGTTGTCATATAGAGGTTACGCTCTAAGTTTGTGCCGTCGATAACATTGATGACACAATCCGGCTTGGAATCAAGAATGAAGTTTCTTGCTACAACTTCTTCCGGTGAATACGGAGAGAGGGAATAGATACCAGGCAAGTCAACGATATCAGCCTGACCGACATTCTTGTTCTTATAGACACCGGATCTCTTTTCGACTGTGACACCTGGCCAGTTTCCGACATAAGCGGTTGAACCGGTAAGGGAATTGAATAAAGTTGTCTTACCACAGTTTGGGTTGCCCGCTAATGCGAAAGTGAGTTTCTTCTGTTCTTTGTTTTGAGAATCATCTTTGACAGGATTTTCCTGCTGATTCAGATTTGCATCGTTCTCTGACATCTCATTTTATCCTTTCTATTATTTGACTTCGACAAGGCTAGCTTCATCTTTTCTCAAAGAGAGTTCATAGCCTCTTAATGTGATTTCGATAGGATCACCTAAAGGAGCTCTTTTTCTGACGAATATTTCAGTTCCTTCGGTAACACCCATATCGAATAATCTTCTGCGGATTCTACCTTCTCCGTTGACTTTGACGACTGTACAAGTCTGTCCGATAGCTACTTCTTCTAATGTCATATGTGTCTCCTTTTTATGCAACTGGTTCGACAATGATGGATAAGGCTGTCTGATGGTCCAATGATATTCGAGAATCATGAATCTTGATGATAGCAGCTCCAGCATCTGTTGAGAGAAGCTGAAGTTCCATATCTCTTGTAAGACCAAGTGTCTCTAAATGTTTTCTAGTCTTATCATCGCCTTTAATGCGAAGGACTTTCAGTCCAATGCCTTTTGGCGCAACTAATAGTGGCATATATACTGTTCTCCTATAATGTTAGCCTCGGCTAACTATGGATATTATAGACATTAAAAGGTTATTGTCAACTAACTTATATATAATGTATAGGATTACCTAGGTGTTTTCTTCAATAATTAATGGTTTATAGATTGGTATATAAGGAATTGTGAAGCAAAGGAAACTGGGAATTGCTCGTTTCAAATAGTAGAAATGAACGTTTTTAAAATGCTCTAGGTTTGTTTTATAGGTTTGACTATGTTACAATGTTTTCATCCTACGGAGGAATGATATCATGGAAAATACAAATGAATCATCGGAAGACTATCTTGAAAGAATATTGATGCTTTCTAATAACGGAAAGAATTCTGTTCGTGCCATCGATATTGCATCATCAATGGGATTTTCTAAGGCGAGCGTTTCCATCGCTTTGAAAAAGTTGGAAGATAAAGGATATGTCATAGTCGGACAGAAACAGGCTCTCTCTCTTACTCCGGCTGGAGAAGAGATTGCAAAGAAAATCTATGAAAGACATGAAGTCATTGGTCATTTCTTTATTTCCTTAGGGGTTGATGAAGAAATCGCCTATAAGGATGCATGTAAGATCGAACATGATCTTAGCGATGAGACTTTTGCAGCTTTGAAAAAATCATATGAAAAGCAGCATGCTTCAGATAAGAATAAATAAGCATAAAGAAACAACGGATAAGATCACACCAGAGAAGCCCTCAATGAGAGAGCTTCTCTTTTCAGTTATATTCAATAATTTGTTGTGTATAGAGTTAAGGAAGAAAAAGATACCAAATGCCAATAGAATAGATAAGAATATGTACATAGAAGAAAACCTCCTACGTGTATTATAGTTAGTCTATGCTAACTAGTCAACGCTGCGATTTATCTTTGCTGATTTGTCTTTTGAATAGCATTTATTCTTATTTGTATAGAAACTAAACCTAAACTTAAAAGCACGGGAGATATTTTATATACCTGTTGACAATATTTCTTACACGCCTATAATGAAAATTGTGGTGGTAAACCTTATCAGAATACAAATCAGAATACTATTCGAATCCGTTGTTTCCATTAATCAGGAAGGAGCCAAAAGCAAATGAAAAATTCAACAAAAATAATATTGTTTGTAAATGCAATGTCTTTGATAGGTTACTTCGTTAATCTAGCTTTGTATGTCTATTTCAGTGCATCCATATATTTGGATCATCTAGTATTTGAATATAATCTCCTTCTCCTTGGTGAATGGGCGTGCTTAGCTCTTGTATTCATCACATTTGCACTTATTGTGGTCTCACTTGTTTTCGAAAGAAAACACGAGAAGGAAAATAAGTAGGAACTATTGAATACTACAAGATAAATAATACTATCTGTATTAAGCGTCTAATATTCAATGTGATAAGTTGTTTGTAATGAAAAAGGCTGAAGTCTTAAATATCCGTAATGGGATAAAGAGACTTACAGCCTTTTTGTTTTAGTCTATTGTGTTTTCTGCGTTTAAATCAAACTGAGAACTATACAGTGAGTAGTAGAATCCTTTCTTTTCCATCAATTCATCATGATTTCCGTGTTCAACAATGTTTCCGTCTTTCATGACAAGAATCATATCAGAGTTCTTGATGGTGGATAGACGATGTGCAATGACGAATGACGTCTTTCCTTTGGTAAGACGATCCATTGCTTCCTGGATTTTCTCTTCTGTTCTTGTGTCGACATTGCTAGTTGCCTCATCCAGAATGAGCAGAGGTGCTTTCTTTAACATTGCTCTAGCAATGGTGATCAGCTGCTTCTGACCGCCGGAGATAGAGTTGTCTTCTTCGATTTGGTAATCAAGACCACCTGGCAACGAACGGACAAAGTGGACAAGATGTGCATCGTGGATGGCATTATTGAAATCTTCATCAGTCAAATTCGGTGTATTGTATTGGAGATTGTCTTTTAATGTTCCTTCGAATACCCAGGTATCCTGTAAGACCATAGCGAAGAGACTGTGGATTTCACTTCTCGGCATGGATTTGATATCGACACCATCAATGAGGATTCTTCCATTTCCTATATCATAGAAACGCATGAGAAGATTGACCATTGTTGTCTTTCCGGCACCAGTCGGTCCGACAATGGCAACCTTCATGCCAGGTTTGATTTCAGCGGAGAAGTCATGGATGATCTCTCTTGTCTCATCATATCCGAAACTGACATGGTCGAAGATGACTTCACCTTTTACATTCTCGTTTCCATTGGTTAGGAGTTTGTTTTCTTTTCCGGTCTCATCTTCTAATTCCTTCTCACCTAAGAATTCGAAGACTCTCTTTGCGGCGGCTGCACCGCTCTGTAAGGAATTCAAAGCCTGTGCAATCTGAGTGAGAGGAGATTGGAAGAGGTTGACATAGGATAAGAAGGCAGTGATCGTACCTATGGTAATACCTTTGGCACTGCTATTGATCAATAATCCACCAGTAAGACAGACAGCGGCATAGGCAAGATAGGAGACAAAGTTCATAATCGGCTGCATCAATCCTCCGAAGATTTCAGATTTGAATAGAGTAGAACCCAATTCTTTGTTGTGTTCTTCGAATTCGGAATTGATACGATCAGCAGAGTTGAATACTTTGATGATTAGCTGTCCGTTGTAGTTCTCTTCAACAACACTCTCAACATCGCCAATCATATCCTGTCTCTTCTGGAACCAAGGTCCCGCAATCTTTAAGATGAAGAGGATGACAATCAGCATCAATGGCAACGTTGCAACACAAACCAAACTCAACTGCCAACTAGATACGAACATAGCAATCAGAACACCGACGAGCATGAAGATGGATTGGAATAGCATGGAGACAGACTGCTGCATGGACTGACCAATCTGATCGACATCATTGGTGAGTCTAGACATGACGTCACCGATACTGCTGGAATCAAAGTAGCGTAAAGGAACACGATTAATCTTTCCGATGATTTGTTTTCTAAGCTGCTCAGTGTATCTCATGGAGACGATGTTCATGACAAATCCGGATACAAAGGAACTGATAGCGGAGAATACATACATGGAAACTAAGATGATTCCAATTTTTGTGACTTCATTCAGATCAATCGTTTTATTGGCTGCGCCTTGATTGATGGCATCAGTAAGCTTCTTCAACTGGTCTGGTGATAGAACGGAAATGACAACGGATCCGATAAGAAGGATGGCAGCGATGATCAGAAGCGGAAAATATTTCTTCATGGATACAGAAATATTCTTCATGATTGGCTTGAGATCCTTTTTATCGATCTTTTCCATTTTTGCGGGTCCTCTTCTCATAAGCCGAGTTCCTCCTTGGATAACTGTGAAAGTGCGATTTCACGATAAGTTGGGCAAGTGGATAACAGTTCATGGTGTGTTCCATAGCCGACCATCTTGCCATCGCTTAACACTACGATATGATCGGCATCCATGATGGTGCCGATTCTCTGTGCGACAATGAGTTTTGTCACATCTTTCTCTTCTTCTTTTAAATTATCTCTAACCTGTCTATCTGTCTTGAAGTCAAGTGCAGAGAAGGAGTCATCGAAGATCAAGATTTCTGGTTTCATCGCAACAGCTCTTGCAATACATAGTCTTTGTTTCTGACCGCCGGATACATTGCTTCCACCTTGTGCGATAGGAGAATCATATCCTTGCTCCATCTGCTGAATGAAGGAATCGGCTTCTGCAATCTTTGCTGCATTTTTGATTTCATCATCGCTTAGATTGACATTGCCAAATGCGATATTGCTCTTCACTGTTCCTTTGAAGAGAAGTCCTTTCTGCGGGACATAAGAGATTAGAGAATGAAGTGTACTTTGCTTTAGATTCTTGACATTGACTCCATCGATTAAGACCTCACCGGAGTTAACATCATAGAGTCGGTCAACCAGATTGACGATGGTAGTTTTACCACTGCCGGTTGCACCGATGAATGCGATTGTCTCGCCTTTCTTTGCAGAGAAGGAGATGTGTTCAATGACATTGCTTTCGGCACCAGGATAACAGAAACTGACATCGTTGAAGGTTACAGTACCTTCCTCTTTTCTGTCTTCTTCGGTTTCAGGATCTGTGATAGATGGTTTGGTGTTGAGCACTTCCATGATACGTTTAGCACAGACACTTGCTCTAGGAAGCATATAGAACATCATAAGCAACATCATGAAGGACATGACAATCTGAGTGGATAGCATCATGAATGATAAGAGTTCAGAGTAAGTCAGAGTTTCGGCTGGCTCATTGATGAGATAAGCACCAATCCAATAGACAGCAACTGAGATGCCATTCATGATAATGGTGATATATGGGCTCATGATGGCCATAGCGCCGCCAGTATATAACTGAGTCTTTGTCAAAGCGGTGTTCGCTTTCTCAAATTTCTTCTCCTGATAATCTTCAGCGTTGTAGGCGTGAACGACACGGATACCGGAAAGATTCTCTCTTGTGATTCCGTTTAACTTATCGAGGAGCTTCTGCATGGATTTGAATTTCGGCATGACAAATACGAGAACAAGAATCATTCCGATGACTAAAAGAATGACACCCGCGATAGTAGGAAGCATCAATTTCCAAGACACGGCATTGATCTTCACAATAGCCCAGATTGCAGTGATCGGTGCCTGGAAGAACATACGGAAAGAAAGCAAAATAGCAAACTGAACCTGCTGGACATCGTTTGTGGCTCTTGTGACAAGACTGGCTGTTGAGAACTTGTTGATTTCAGCCAAAGAGAAGGAAGAAATCTGGTTGTTCAATGCACTTCTCACTGATGTGGCAAGTCTAGAAGCGATATAGGCTGATATGACTGAGATGACTGTCTGTACTGCAATCATTCCGGTTGCAGATAAGATCATCATACCTGCATTCCACCAGATGTCTCCGACTGTTGCATCACGGATAGACATAATCATCGTTGCAACAGACGAAGCATCCTGACCTTCTATAGTAAGAGAACTGGTAAGACCATTGATGAACTGATCTGTGATCTGATTCCAGTTCAGATTCCCGATTGCAGCATTGATGAGATCGATTTTCGCCTGATCTCCGTTTGCAAAACTTGAGAAGAAGCCGGCCGGCCCCATATTATGGTAGTTGAGATAGGTGATAGCCTGTGTGATTCCTTTGATATAGTCTGTCAAAGTCATCATGCAATAGACTTGAAGCACAGCTAATCCAAGTATGACAACAATCAGAAACCAGTCTCTCTTTTTCAAATAGCGTAATAGTTTAATCATTGTGGGTGTCCTCCTTATCTGAATATCCAATGAAAGTCTCAATGAACTTTTTGGAAAGGGAAAGATACTTTTCGAAATTCTCTTTTCCCATCGTATCGATGACGTATCCGATTCTACTTTCGAAATTGGTCTGCAATTCACTGACAAGGGAATATCCCTTTTCTGTCAATGTGACAACAGTCTTTCTTCGGTCATTGGAGTCATCCTTTCTTAAGATGATTCCTTTGTTTTCCATGTTCTTCAAAGCATTTCCGATTCTTCCTGTTCCCACATCCATTATCTTGGATAGTTCACCAGGAGTGAGCCCATCTGGATTTTGCTTCAAAGCGCAAAGAATTCCGCCTTCCCCTCTTGATAGAGCAAAATGCGTATCCCTTTCAACGTACATATTGATCTGTCTTGTCAGATCAAACATCTGCTTAAAATAATCTTCTCTTGTCATATTTCACCTCACAGCGTGAGATATTATAATACATTTATCTCACAATGAAAGATATTTTTTAAAAAAATATAAAACAAACAAAAAGGAAGCGGTTATCCGCTTCCTGATATTTATTCGATTACGCCTTTTCGCGGTAGATGTGTTTTCTGTTTCTGATATGACGGATGATCTTTCCGAATAGGGTGAAGTAGACAAAGATTTCAAGACGTCCCAATATCATACCGATGATCTCTATCCATAAGATAGATGCGATAGTTGAATTATTTGTGATTCCGCATCCCAAGCCGACAGTGCCTAGACAGGACGAGAATTCGAAGAAGCAGTCCATCCATGTGAATGAGGCGCCTGTTCCATCTCCACGAGGAATGTTAAGGGAAGTCGTGACACAGGATAGTAATGTTGTTCCTAATAATAAGAAGAAGAGATAAAGACCGATAAAGCTTTCAGCTTCTGTGATTTCCTCTTTCTCAACACGAGACTTTGTTCCGAAACGGTAGATTGTCTGGACCTTTCTTCTTTCCGGTCCGACAATGCCTGTACGGATTCGAGAAATGACATCAAGGCCGGCTAATGCAATTCTATTCTGCTTGATCGCACCAGAGGTAGAACCGTTCTGCATACCGATGTTCATGCAGACACCGATCAGGATAAGAAGATAGCTCGGGAAGGCAATCATGCTTCCACTGACGTAATTCTGTGTAGCCTGTATTGGTGTCAAAGTGGAAGGAAGAGTTGTATATCCATAAATTCCATCACCGATGATATGTGCCTGATAGGAATCAACGGCTTGGAAACCGCAAGTGGATAAGCCAGAGATGAGTTCAAACGTTCCGTATCGGAAACCAGCTGCGATATTTCCACCATAGTACTGTGTCATACCGACGATCATGAATGGCCAGATGAAGACAAGAATTGCGAAGAAGACAATGAATTCAAAATGTCTAAGCACTTTGAACTTTCCACGGAGAAGGGAATAGTGGATGAAGAAATTGGTACCGCCTAATAGCATCAGTATCTCAGAGATGATTTCAACAGAGACACCTCTCCATGCACCATTGATGCTGACTTCCTGAACAAGAGTGTTGATATTGTTGCTCTTAGTAGAGAAACCGCCCGTTGCAACAGCTGTCATAGCATGCATGAAGGCATCATAAGGAGCGACACCAACAGCGATATAAAGGACACCGCCTAAGACGATATATCCTAAATATAATGAGAAGATAAGACGAGCGGATTTAGCAAGGTTAGGAAGAAGCTTATCGTTATGTCCTTCAAGCAAGTAGATGTTAAGACCAGATTTCTCACTGACAGCGGATGATACGACAAGGACTAATCCGATACCACCGATCAACTCCGTTAGTGCACGGTGGAAGAAAAGCATGTGAGAAGTGACATCTGTTGTTCCATTTCCTAAGTTGACAATTTCTTTATTCCAATTGATGATGGAAAGACCAGTAGATGTATAACCAGAGGTCGATTCAAAGAAAGCCTGTGAGAAAGTGTATCCGTAGAATAAATAAGGAAGAGAAGAGAATAGGATGACAAGAACCCAAACACCGATCAATAGGACTAAGTCCTGGATGGCGGTAAGCTTGCCCTGTTTCCTTCGGAAGATAATCAAGGATAGTAAAGCGCCTAATCCAAAAGCGGAAGCTCCTGGAATGAGGAAGGCCGTGTACATTTCTCTCTCCTCTGGATAGAAGATGAGTATCAGAAGAGGCAAAAGGACAAGGACACCGGTAAAGAGCAAGAAGATTCCGAAGTATCCTAAGATGAGAAGAGGACCGGTTATCTCTTCTTCATAGTCCTCAACTGTCGGACCGGCGAAGATGACTGGTTTCTTTGGCTTGAGTTTCTTAGGCATTTTTATCCTCGCCCTTGATGAATTCAATCAACTCTTCCTGATTCTTCGGTGCGCTTGCGATGACAAGGGTATCATTGACATTGATAGTCGTGTCACCTCTAGGAATGATGACTTCCGGATCACGGAAGATACAGGTGATGTTTCCGGTCTTAGGAAGTCCTAAGCTTTTCAAGTCTTTTCCGACACACCAGAAGGAATCTTTGATCTTGATTTCTGTGATGACGATCTTTTCACCTTCCAAAGAGGAAGTCTTGAAAACGGATTCAATGTCGCTCTCACCTTTGATTTTCTGAGTCAGTAAGTAGGAGTCAGAGATGGCAACATCGATTCCTAAATGAGTAAAGATATCAACGTTATTTGGATTGGAGACGGTGCAGATAGCTTTTTTGATATGAAAAAACTGCTTTGCCATTCTGCAGGTGACAAAGTTATCGACATCGTTTTTCTGAAGAGAGATGACTAAATCAAAGTTGTTGACATTTGCAATCTCGAAAGAGTAATGCTTTGTCGGATCGGATTTGATGACTTCTAATCCGTAATGTTCGGATATGGTATCAGCGATCTTCTCGTCATCGTTGATGACAACGATGTTATTGCCTCTTTTGTTGGCAAAGACAGAGAGAAGATAGTCAGCCTGCTGTCTTCCACCGCATACTACAATATTCATTATTCATCTTCCTCCTGTGAACGGATAGCCTTATAGGCCTGAAGTGAGAGTGTGGATGTGGAGATGATGTTGATGTTCTCATCGGTGATGATCTCAGCTTTCTTCTCATCACGGATTCTCACGATGATATAGGGAACATCATAATATTCTGCAATCATACACGCCAAAAAGATATTGGTGTTGTCATCGCCAGTCGCAATGACAACCTCTTTTGCATCATTGATCTTTGCCTTCTTCAATACGCTTTGGTCAGTGGCATCTCCGACAACGGTGTATCCACTGTATGCGATATCGAGTTTTTTGAAGGATTCTGCGGTCAAATCGATGATGGAAGTATAGATTCCATTCTGAGAAGCGTCCGAAGCGATTGAGGCTCCTAATCGGGAAGAACCGATGACGACAGTCATAGACTTCTTACGTGGTTTGAGTGTTGCCTTTTTCATAAATACCTTCTTTCCTTGAGTATAGATTAAAATGATTAAGTAGAAGATAACGGATTGATTTTATCAAAAATGATTTATTTATGACAAGAAAGCGAAGAAGCAGGAATCAGTAGTTGTTTCTCGCTTTTAAGGCCTTAGCCATAAAGCGAGAGTCTTCTCTTTCCTTGATGGTCTCTCTTTTATCGTAGTTCTTTTTACCTTTGCCTAAAGCAATTTGAACCTTGCATTTGCCTTTTCTGATATAGACACGCACAGGAAGAATGGAGTAGCCTTCCCTCTGAACAAGGCCATCGAACTCGTCGATCTGCTTTTTGTGCAAAAGCAGTTTTCTTGTTCGGGTCGGTTCATGAGAAAAGACACCATTGTTCTGGTATAAAGGTATATTCATATTCAATAGAAAAGCTTCCCTGTTCTTGATGATGACATAGCTGTCATCAAGAGAACAGTGTCCTAAGCGTAGGGCTTTGATCTCGGAACCTTTCAGTTCGATTCCGCATTCTGTGAACTCGGACAGGAAATAGTTGAAGGAAGCCTTCTTATTGGTGCAAAGAAGAATTTCGTCCGGAAAAGAATCTTTGCTTTTCGCCATGATTAATCCTCAGAGTCGTTTCTTGCAGTTCCGTATCCGGTATGAGAATTGCTGCGTCTTGCTGGCTTCTTGTCAAAAGAGGAACGAGAATCTCTTCTAGAGAAATCTCTTCCTTTTCTATCGCCGGAGAACTTTCTATCGGAGGAACGGGAGAAACCGTTTCCTCTACTAGAACCGAATCCGCTACGAGAGGAAGAACGTCTTTCAGATTTTCTGTCATCAGAATGGAAGGAACGTCTTTCGCCCTTATCGAAAGAGGAATGTCCTCTTGAACCTCTGTCGGAATGAGAAGAACGGCCTTCGCCATCTCTTCCTCTAGAGGAGAAGGAACGCTTTCCACCGCGGTCGGAATGACCACCACGGAATGAAGATTTTCCACCTCTTCTATCGGAGCCTCTTCTAGAACCACGATCTTCTCTCGGCTTGGTGAAGCGGAGAAGCTTACGGTATTCTTCTTCAGAAACATCCATTAAAGCGAGAACTTCGATGACTTTGGCTTCATCATCTGGATATTTGGCCGCAATGGCACGGATGATGTCGACTTCCTTCCACTGTTCAGGTGTTGGACGGAAATCATCATCAGCCTTCTCGGCTCTCTTCTTGGCGATGTAATCTTCCTTTTCATCCATATTGGACAAAGCGATATCGAGATTCTCTTCGCTTGTCAATTCATTGTTTTCATCATTCATATCATTATCTCTTTCTTTCATGTTGTCATAGAATCTGGCTTTTCCAGTCATCATCGGATATTCATCATCGACATAGATCTTGATGCCGTTGAGGGATAGATCTTCTCTTTCTTTCTCGGAAAGATCAAGAGCATACTGGTCGTAGAACTCAGGTGTTGCAAAGTCGATCTCTCTCTTATCAGGATTGCTAGCAAGGACTTTGATATCAATTGGAGTTCCTAAGGCGAAGGAGATATCAGTATCTCTTCCAAGGACTGCGAAGTCCTTTTCGCTGTAGTGGAACATATCGCCGTGCATGCAGTGATAGGCTAAGAAGCCTTCGATTCCTAAATCGGTTTCGATGAACATGCCTCTCTGTACCATGCCAACGACTTTGCCATGGAACTGTTCGCCGATGTGCATCGACATGTATTTGGCAGATTCCAAATCATCACTTTCACGCTGAATCTTATCGGCTCTCACTTCTTCTCGGGATAAAATCATTCCCATATTGTCCAAATGGTTATAGACTTCATCATAATCGACAGGCTTTTTATCGATGAGATAGTCTTTGACAAGTCTATGGATGATATCATCCGGATATCTACGGATTGGGGAAGTGAAGTGGCAATAATCTAGTTCAGCCAAACCGAAGTGACCTAATTCTTCCGGAGTGTATCTAGCTTTAGCTAAAGCGCGGAGCAACATCATGGAGATGGAAGAACGGACGCCATCATCCTGGATGCTCTCTAAGAAGTCATTGATTCTAGCACCGGAGAGATTCTCAGTCTTCGGGAAGGCTTTCAAAAGTCTCAGTCTCTTAAGGAAGTCACGGAAGGTGGATAGCTTGTCAGACGGTGGGAATTCATGGACTCTATAAAGGACAGGGATTCCATTCTTCTTAAGTTCCTTAGCGACAGAGCAGTTAGCGATGACCATGAAGTCTTCGATCATCTTCTCACTCTCGCCTTGCTTCATCTTTATGACATCTGTCGGCATTCCTTCTTCGTCGAGATGGAACTTCAATTCCGTCGTTTCAAGGCTCAAAGAGCCCTGCAAATGACGTCTTCTTCTGATTGCCTGACTTGCCTCATGAAGGATAAGAAGGGTATCTTTGATTTCCTTAGATAAATCAACTTCCTTACCTTCGAAGAAATCGTTCACCTGATTGTAGGTGAGTCTTCCGTGTGAACGGATGACACCCTTTTCAATTTTGGTTTCAAAGACATTTCCTTGTCCATCCACTGACATCGTAACAGAAAGAACAAGTCTTTCCACATTTGGATTCAAGGAACAAATGCCGTTGGATAATTCAAAAGGAAGCATCGGAACGACTCTATCAGCAACATAAATGGAGGTTCCTCTTGAGATAGCCTCATTGTCGAGGGGATGTCCAGGCTTCACATAGGCAGTGACATCAGCGATATGGACTGTGACTTCATATCCGATACCAAAGCGCTTGATGGAAACGGCATCATCAAAGTCGTGAGCGTCATCGCCATCGATTGTGATGACACAATCATTTGTGAAATCCTTTCGACCTTCTTTATCTTCTGCTGAGATAGAAGTCGGAATGGATTTTGCCTCATCGATTACGCCCTGTTGGAAACTCAAAGGAGCGCCCTGCTCAGCGATGATCATAGAGATGTCAGCGCCGACTTCATTTCCTTTGACTAAAAGGTCCGTCACTTTGACAGTGATGGTGTTTCCTTTGAAGGATACAATCTGTCCTTCGACAAAGTCGCCCTGATTGATGGTTCCTTTGATGCTTTCATCAATGGATGTGATCAAAACCTGTTTTCCACAGCTATCCAAATAACTGACGGATAACTTTTCTTTTCCATCACGATTGAGTGTATAGTAACCCTTTAAAGTGGTGGTTGGCTTGTAATATTCCGTGCAATGATAAACTCCGGTCTGGAATTCTCGTGCGTATACCAAGTCACCTAAAAGCAATTGATCGGATTCATCACCGGAGATACGATGTTCGAATCCGGAAGGAATCTCCTTTAAAATTACAAAGTTTCTGTTTTTGACAATGACCTGGGCTAAGAAGAGGCCTTCATCTTCGAGTTGGAAATAAATCTCGTTTCTTTTTCCGACGATACCTCTATCCATAAGATGCACAAGAATCTCATCCAGTTCTTCCTTGTCGTGAGAGGTGTAGCACTCCGCCTTTTCCTGAAGTGCTTTTAAGCTTAGCTGTTTGCCTTTGAGCAGTTTTTCAATTTCAATTTCTTTCATGTTCTATCTCTCTTTTTCCAAAATGAAAGGGGCCTTTTCTTGGCCCCAGTTTAACCAATAGTTTACAAATAGTTTGCCAAGATGGCGGTGATAAAGAATGCAACCACAAGGATGGCAGTGATGATCGTCATGATCTTATCGGCGCCTCTTTCCTTGGTTCTGGTGAAGATGTTCATCTTGCTACCGCCCATGACGGCGCTGGATGCACCCTGTGATTTACCAGACTGAAGCAATACGATAATTATCATAATGAACGATAATACTAATAAAGCGATTTGTGCAGCTGTAGTCATTATAGGTCCTCAATTCAAAATATATGCTTTTCACAAGCCTATATATTATAAATATAGATATAGAAAATAACAAGAAATCTTTTTAATAGTGGACCCCTGATAAAGATTCATCAAAGTCAAAATCGGAGTCAAAAATATGTGTTCATAGAAAATTTTAAAATTTTTAGCACTCTTTGCTAATTAGTGCTAAAATAAAATGGCCTAATGGAGGTAAACAAAAAATGAAAGAAGAAAGAAAGTTTCAAACAGAGAGCAAAGAACTGCTCAATTTAATGATCAATTCTATTTATTCCAATAAGGAAGTTTTTTTACGTGAACTTGTTTCCAATGCATCGGATGCTTTGGATAAGTACAAGCTTTTGATGCTTCAGTCCGAAGGAAAGCATCAAGCAAAAGATTATAAGATCCAGCTTGTCAGAAACAAAGATGAACGTTGGCTTGAGATCGTCGATAATGGTATTGGAATGGAGAAAGAGGACTTAGAGAAGAACCTCGGAACCATCGCCCGTTCTGGAACCAAAGAATTCCTAGAAAAGTGCAAGGAACAGAAGGAAAAGAAAGAAGATGTCGATCTGATCGGTCAGTTCGGTGTCGGTTTCTACAGTGCATTCATGGTTGCAAAGAAGATTGAGGTTTACACTCATTCCTTGACTGACCATTATTATGTCTTCTCTTCGGATGGTGTTGAGACCTATACAATCGAAGAAGTTGATAAGATCGATGCACTTGAGACTTCAGGGAGTGCAGTGCGTGTTTATCTGAAAGATGACACGGATGATGAAAAGTATTCTGAATACCTTGAGGATTATGAATTGAGAAGCCTGATCAAGAAGTATTCTGACTTTATCCGCTATCCGATTCAGATGGAAGTGACAAAAATAGTACCTGATCTTGATGAGAATGGCAAAGCCATCGAAGGCAAAACTCATGAGGAAAAGAGTGTAGAGACACTCAATTCCATGATTCCTCTTTGGAAGAAGAACAAGAAAGATGTGACAGAAGAAGAATTAGACAGTTTCTATGAAACAAGATTCAATGATTATGAAAAGCCGCTTCTTTCTATCAACATCCATGCCGAAGGAACCTTTGAATATGATTCATTGGTCTATATTCCAAGTCATGCCCCATATGATCTCTATTCTCAGGATTATGAGAAAGGATTGGCTCTTTATGCTAAGGGCATCTTCATCACTGAGAAGAACAAAGAACTCATCCCGGATTATCTGAAGTTTGTGAAAGGCGTTGTGGATAGCGAAGACCTCTCCTTGAATATCTCTCGTGAGATGCTTCAGAAATCACCTCTTTTAGGAAAGATTCAGAAGAATATCGAGAAGAAGGTTGTTGACCGCTTGAAACAGTTGAAGAATGAAGACTATGATAAATATCAGAAATTCTTCGAAAACTATGGAAGTTTCATCAAATACGGAATCTACACTTCCTATGGTGAAAAGAAAGATTTATTGTCTGAACTCTTGATTTACACCTCATCTGAACAGGATAAGAAGATATCCTTGAAGGAATATAAGGATGCGATGAAGGAAGGACAGAAGTATATTTACTATGCTACTGGAAAGACTGTTGATAGCATCAAACTTCTTCCTGAAATTCAGAAGTATCACAAACTCGGTTACGATGTTCTTTTGATGAATGAGAACATTGATGAATTTACTCTTATGATGATGCATGATTATGATAAGGTTGAATTCAAGAATATCACCAGTCAGGACAAAGATGATATCAGCGAAGAAGACAAGAAGAAGATCACGGACTTGGAAACAGAGAACAGACGTTTCCTCGATGATATGAAGAGTTCTCTTCAGGACAAGGTCGATGAAGTCACATTCTCACTCAATCTCGGCGATGCACCAGTATCCTTGACAACAAAACAAGGACTTTCTTTGAACATGGAGAAGGTTCTCAACAGCGATCCTTCTAGACAAGGCCGTGAGGATGAGAAGGTCAAAGCCGAAAAGGTCTTGGAAATCAATCCGGATCATCCGTTATTCGAAGCGATCAAATCCATCACGGATGAAAATGAAATCAAGAAACTTTCAACTGTGTTTTATGATGAAGCAATGATACTAGAAGGTTTTGAAATTGAAGATAAGAGTACATTTGTCAAAAATCTGAATGAATTGATGTTGAAAGCTTATCAGAATAAATAATAATATGAGTAGATGTGAAAATAGCGCCTAATAACGACGCTATTTTCAATCGGGGGAGCTTTTCCATATGGATGAGAACAAAGTAAAATTAGAAGAAGCAAAAGAAAAAGTCATCAAGAAAATCCCAGAGACGAGTGTTTCGAAAAGACAACTCGAGCTTTTGAGAAAAAGATATGATGTCAATGAAGAAAAGAGAATTGTCAAAGTCACCCTTCGTTATGAGAAGGCAAGTGATGTCTTACTGACAAATGTCGGCAGGAAGGAAAATCCTCAATTCAATCCAGATGTCATCGATACTATCAATAAACTCATCGAAAATATACCTTTGAATTATCGAGCGGAAATTCATTTTGATATCTCTGATTACGAAGGATATAATCCGAAGAACATTATGCTATCATTCAACGATGCTTTGGAACTCAGACAGTATTCAGCTAGACGAGGAAGAAAAAACAGGTGGCTGATTTCGACAATCCTGGTTTTGATTGGAATCGTATGCTTATTCCTCCTTGCAACTGGAAAAGTCAATGGCTGGTTTGGTCAGGGCATCAATTCTGAAATCATCACAGAGATTATCGATATCACAGGCTGGGTCTTCGTTTGGGAGGCTGTGTCCTTGATGTTCTTGGAACCTACGGAACAAGCGACATTCACATTGAAGATGAGAGAAAAGATTGCTTTCATCTCATTTAAAACTGAATCAGGTGAAGAATTGAGAGAAGATGAAGAAAGTATCTTTGAGAATTGGCGTGAAGAAGGAAAGATCAAGAATATTGGTCGTGTCCTGTTGTTAGGCTCTAGTGCCGCCTTTGTCGCTTTGGCATTCTTCGCAATCTTCAATATGCTTTCATCCATTTCTGAACTGAAGGAAATGACTCCCGGAAATATCGTAGCGGTCGTGATATTTGCTCTTATCACGATTGCCTTCCATTTGATTGCTGGACTTGGCGGATTCATGAAATACAGTGGAAAAAACAACTGGTTATCACGTTCTGTTGGTCCGATTGCTATTATCATCTGTGTCTTGATGATCATGAGCACTGCACTCTCGTTTGTCGCAGATAATCTCAGCACGATTGTCTCTTCAATCTCTTCTTTGATTATCAATATCTTCTATGTCTGTGGATATTTCATCGATAGATATTCAAAATAGTTTAAATTTCTAGCATACGAATGGGAAAAATGGTATTGTATGATGAAATTCAAGGAGAACACAATGAAATTTACTGAAGAATTTAAGAAACTCATCAACAAGGTTTTTGAGGAAAATGATGCCGATTGCATCCAGATCACATTGGAAGAGGAAGAAAATCATGATATCTCTATCAATCTTGGTCTTCTTTCCACAAAGGAAGTCACAGATGGAATCAAGGAAATCGATGGAATGAAAGTTCTTGCCGATGATGAAGTGATGGAAGCTCTTGATGGAGCTGTCTTCAATGCCAATGATGATGGTGTCGTCATTGAACTCGAACACTGCGGATGCCATGATGAGGATTGCGACTGTCATCACCATGAACACGACGGCGAATGCTGTGAAGATGACGACTGCTGCTGCAAGAAAGACAACTAAGGAAATCAACTGAAAGTAGAAAGGGGCGCATCATAGCTTGGCTATGACACGCCCCTGTTTTATTTTGTCGAATTATTTCTGATTGTATGCTTTCATGATTCCATCGACTAAATTCTCCGGAACCTTTTCGTAATCTTCAAATGTGATGTTGAAGAAGCCAGTGCCTTTGGTGATGGATTTCAACTCGTTGGCATATTCCTGAATCTCGGCTTCTGGAACGACAGCAGTGATTTCAAGGTTGCCATTCTGATTCTCTTCCGTGGATAAGATCTTTCCCCTTCTCTTGCTCAAGTCGGATAGAACGGATCCTAAGTATTCGGAAGTGACGTTGATGAGCATTCTGTCATAGGGTTCTAGTAGAATCGGTTTGCAGTTCTTATAGGCTTCGCGGAAGGCGAGGATGGCTGCATTCTTGAATGCCATTTCATTCGAGTCGACGCTGTGCTGCTTACCATCGAGCAAGGTTGCTTTGACATGGATGACCGGTGCCTGAATCAGACCGCCATGTTCGAGAGCTTCTAAGAAGCCTTTTTCAACAGCGGGGAAATATCCTTTGTCGATATGGCCGCCGAAGACAGTCGATTCAAATGATGTCTCTTCACTCGGCTCAAAAGACATATTGACGACACCATAATATCCGCTACCGCCGGACTGCTTGATATAACGTCCTTCACTTTCTGCTTTGCAAGTAATGGTTTCTTTATAAACAATCTTAGGCTTTTCGGTTGTGAATTTGACTTTGTTATTTTCTTTCACTTTGTCTAAGATGTAGGTTAAGTGTGATGAGGACAAGGAACCGATGATGATCTGATTTGTGATGTTGTTCTTCTCGAAGAAAATGGTAGGATCTTCTGCCTGAAGTTTCTCGACGGCAGGGAATAACTTATCAGAGTCTGCCTTGCTATCTGGATTGATGGCACGGAAATAGGTTGCACTAGGATAGTGAATCGGCTTGAACTTGATGTATGTGGAAGAATCACAGAGACTATAGGACAAGCGAATATCATCCATCTTTGTGAATGCGCCGATATCACCTGCGCCGATTGTATCGACTGGTGTCAGTTTTTCACCGCAGACAGAGAATAGTGCACTGACCTTATACTTCTTGTCATTGTTTGGACAATAGAGCTCCTGGCCAAGACGCAATGTTCCGGAATTGACTTTGAAGATGGAAATCAAGCCTTGATATGGGTTGTAACTGTTCTTGAAGACACAAAGTGAAACCTTTGCATCGGTTTCCGTCTTGATGAGAAGTTCGTTTCCATCTTTGTCTGTTGCTGCGATAGGATGGAGATCGCTAGGACTAGGCAGATAATCGATGAACATATCCATCATTGTATTGATGCCGATGTCTTTTGTAGCAGATCCGACAAGAATCGGGAATAACTCACCATTTAGAACGCCATGTCTTAAACCCGCCTTGATTTCCTCGTTGCTTAAAGGCTCACCTGAGAAGAATTTCTCAAGCAATTCATCGCTGGTTGTAGCAACGACTTCAGCAAGGCGATTGTGAAGTTCGAAGACAGTCTGTCTCTTTTCAACATAGATGACATCATCGACACAATCTTTTCCATTGTATTTTCTTGCTTTCATCTCCGGAATGTTGATGAAGCCGTCAAATGAATCCACTTTACCGATCGGATAGGAGAACGGAACACAGTTCTTGCTCAGTTTTTCTTTGATATCCTCATAGAGAGCAGCGAAGTCGATGTTCTCTTTATCCATCTTATTGACAAAGATGAATATCGGAATGTTTCTCTTCTTTAAAGTCTGGAAGTTTTTGACAGTGCCGATCTGTACGCCTTTTGAAGCATCCACAACAAGGACGGCACCTTTGATAAGGCGAGTGACGCTCAACGTCTCATAAATGAAGTCATCATTTCCCGGAAGATCGATCAGATTGAATTTGTAGTCTTTGTAGGTGACTGGGACGACGGAACTGGAGAGAGAACAAAGTTTTTTCTTTTCATCTGCAAGGTAGTCGGAAAGAGTATTGCCCTCTTCTACGGTTCCTTTCTTATTTGTCAGACCGCTTTTGAAAGCAATGGATTCAATAAGAGTGGTCTTACCGCTTCCCTGATGACCGACAACGGCAATGTTTCGAATCTTGTCTGGTGAATAAGTCATGATTGGTTCCTTTCGATGTAATCGCTTACATATTGATACAACTAGTATACATTATCTCGAATGAAAGTGTTAGATTTTTGATGAAATGTTTTTGCTTAGGTATTCTTGATAGAACAAAAATCAAAAAAATATCGTATCGATACTTGTTTTTATTGCAATCTTTTTAAGTAAAAGTTTAAGATATTATTACCTTGTAAGGTTAGGAGGAAAATGTTATGGCTACAAAGAAGGAAGCAACCGTAAAGAAAGAAGAAAAAGTAGAAGAGAAAAAGGCAGTCGTTGAGGAACCGAAGAAGGCTACCACTAATGCAAAGACCTATATTCTGACCAAGAGAAAAGAAGACGGAATGTGGGCACTGAAATATAGTGGTGGTGAGAAGGTTATCAAACTCTTCAAGACACAGAAGGAAGCTCTTGATTACACAAAGGAAAGAGCTGAGAACAACGACAGAGCCGTTTTGGTCCGTGCTTCTAAGGGAGCACACAAAGGAAAGTTCCACACTGGCGTTCAGAAGAAGGCCGACAAAAAGTCTGATCAGGAATAAAACTGAAATTTCCTTTTGCTGTTTATCGAGAAGATTATCGCTTTGAAATAGGGAAGGCAATGAGTGTCTAACCTGGTTTCAAGGCGATTTTTCATTTAATTTTCACCTCGTATAGATGGTGAGGAGAGACGGAAAAGTACTTTCATTTCCTTCTATAAGTCAAACAATTTAAATTTTGAAAAGTTTAGCATGATAAATTTTCTTAGAAAATTACGGATAATACGATAAAGAAATGTGAAAAACGGCTTTGATTTTATTGAATATTTATTCTTGAATTATAGTTATATTTTATGTATATTTATATCGGCTATTCAATGTGTATATTTGGAGGTTCATTCAATGAAAAACAATGAAATGAAAAACACTCCTGATTTTTCCGCTCCATATGAGATGAATTTCTCAAATGGAGACAATGGAAATAGGGGAAACCACAGAAATAATAGCAATTCTCAGCAGCCAGGCAACAAAGGTTATTTGAGACTCATTCTCATTGTCAGCTGCTTTATTGCTCTTGTTTCTGTCATGCTTTACTTCTTCGTTTTCCGTTCTTCATCTAGCACTGTGACATACAGTGGATCGGACATTGTCTACAAGGTGGATTACGATAACGATGGAAATTACGACAATCTTTCCGACTTTGAGACAAGAGAGGAAACCAAGGGCAAATCCTTAGGCGACTTCACAAAGGAAGAGGGAGCTCTTGCTAGCATTCTTTTGCATCCTTCTTATGGAGCTCAAGACACGAAATCCCCTTATGCCAATCTCACTATGACGGTCATTGTTTCGAATCAGTCTGAGAAACAGTACTATCTCACCGGAAGCTACACTTATGTGGATACTGCAAACGCTCAGTCTGCAAAGAAATACACATATCAGGCTTCTATCTCAGAAGATGATTACAAAACGTATATCTTACCGATTGTCAGATATGTCAAAGTATTGAACAACAAAGGCGAACTTGCCCTTTACTACAGCGGAAAAGATTCACACTTCAGCATGGGTGTTGAAAGCACTTCCACCGTATCTTCATGGCTCGTTCCTGTGATTCTGCTTGTCGTCGTCATTGTCGTCATGTACTTCTTCTACTCCAGAATGTCGAAAGGTGCTGGCGGCAGCGGTGCGAATCCGATGGCTGGCTTTGTCAACAATGTCGCAAGAAAACAGACAGGAAGCAAAACACGTTTCTCTGATGTTGCCGGATGCGATGAGGCAAAAGCCGAACTTGTGGAAATGGTTGATTATTTCCATGCCACGGATAAATATACAAGATTAGGCGCCAAACTTCCTCATGGTGTTCTCTTAGTCGGCCCGCCTGGAACAGGTAAGACATTGTTAGCTAAGGCTGTTGCCGGAGAAGCAAATGTTCCGTTCTATTCCATTTCTGGCTCTGACTTCGTTGAAATGTATGTTGGTGTCGGTGCTTCCAGAGTTCGTTCCTTGTTCAAAACAGCAAAGCAGAATGCTCCTTGCTTGATCTTCATTGATGAAATCGATGCTGTCGGTCGTCAAAGAGGCAGCGGTATCGGCGGTGGAAACGATGAACGTGAACAGACGTTGAACGAACTCCTCGTCGAAATGGATGGCTTTGAAGACAATAATGGCGTCATTGTCATGGCTGCCACAAATAGAAGTGACGTTCTCGATCCAGCATTGACACGTCCTGGAAGATTTGACCGCAGCATCACGGTTGATTTGCCGGATAAGGCAGGCAGATGCGCTATCTTGAAAGTCCATGCCCGCAATAAGAAAGTTGCAAGCGATGTCAGTTTCGACAACATCGCCACAAGAACTGTCGGTTTCTCCGGTGCTGATCTTGCCAATATTATGAACGATGCTGCTATTCTTGCTGTTCGTGCTAACCGCACTGCCATTACAACATCGGATATCGATGAGGCCATTGACCGTGCCATCTCAGGCCCGGCTAAGAAATCTCATCTGGAACCGAATGAAAGAAAACAGGTCGCCTATCATGAGGCTGGACATGCTGTTATCGGTATCTTCTTGCCTTATTCCGATAAGGTTCAGAAGATCACTATTGTCCCTCGTGGCAGAACCGGTGGTCATGTCCTTATGACTCCGGAAAAAGATCGTTTCCTTATGACGAAGAATCAGCTCCTTGCTAGAATCACTGGTTACTTAGGCGGAAGAACAAGCGAAGAAATCTTCTTCGGTGATGTCTCTACCGGTGCTAGCAACGATATCGAAGTCGCTACGAATATCGCAAGAAGCATGGTTACAGAATATGGTATGTCTGATTTAGGACCTATCCAATATGAAAAACCTGGCGGAAGCGTCTTCTTAGGAAGAGACTACAATTCTACTCAGGCTAATTACTCTACTCAGATTGCCTTTGAAATTGATAAAGCAATTCGCTCCATCGTTGAGGAATGCCATGTCAATGCAAGGAAATTGTTAGAAGAGCATCGCGATGATGTCACACTCATTGCCGAGACACTGATCAAGAATGAAACCATCACGGCTGATCAGATTGATTACCTTCTCAAGAACAGAAGACTTCCTGATGTCGATGAACACAAGATGAATCAGGAACACGAAGCAAAGAATCCTAACAATATTGTTCTCTATCCAGGATTTGGATATTTCTATGGTGAAGTCGATAAGATTCTTGAACAGAATCCTTCGAAGATCATGCTAGTCATCGCAACCGGTTCTGGAGTAGCTATCACGGATGAACAGTTCCGTGAGGCTTGCTCAAAGGCCCAAGGCGATTCGGCCCGCATCGGATTGCTGTTCTTAGAATATTCTGCTTCCATGAATATTTCGATGACGATTGAATCGTTCGCCGAGCATATTGAAACCTATGCCGGTGTCGGAGTTGCCCTTATCAAGACGGATGATACTACTGTCCATATGTTGAAAGAAAAATATCAACCTGCACAGCCTCAGCCGAGAAAAGGTGTTGTCAACGAAATCATCCATACCAATAAGATTGATGATAACGATAAGCCAAAAGATAGTGAGTAAAGGAGGAAATCATGGCTACGAAAAAATTTACAAAGCACGCCCAAAGAGTTCTCAACCATAATCCGAATGTCGTGAAGTGCACCGAGAGCAAAATCTCATTCACAGAAGAATTCGCTCTCAAAGTCGTTGATGCCTTAAAGGCAGGAGAAGATCCATACAAGGTCTTCGAAGACAATGGAATTTCCCTTCGTATTCTTGGAAAGTCCCGTGTCAATGGAATCATTGGCTTGTGGAAATCCAAATATGAATTGGAAGACCTTCCGAGAAGACGTGTCGTCAAGGAACCCGCTGCTCCTGTTGAGACAGCCAAGGAGAGAAGACAGAAGAATTTAGAGGCTGCAGTCGCTGAAATCGAGAAACTCGTTCAGGATCCTTCCTCTTTACAGCTTCCTGAAGGTGCAACAGATGAATTGATTCATTTTGCTGCCATCAAGAAGGTGTACGATTCCAAGACTAAGGTTATCGTCAAGGATGTCATTGAACACTATGGCTATTCCTACATGAAGTACTATGCCTATTTGGAATCTTTGAAACCAAAGGATACCTTCGTCAACATTCTCAATCCTCACAACAAAAATAAGTAATTGATTCAAATTGAAAGGAAAAGAACATGAATACTACAAATAATCTTTTGATCAGTGTCGGCGCTATTGTCGGCATTGCAGTTGTTGTTGTTGTCGTTCTTCTTATCGTCTCTGTCATTGCCTGGTGGATCAAGAAGATGAACTACTTCCGCAGACAGCAGGTTAAGATCAAAGAAGCCGCTTCCGGAATCGATGTCGCTTTGACAAAGAGATTTGATTTGCTCACCAAGCAGTTGGATATTTGCAAGGGATATGCCAAGCATGAGAATGAGACTCTTGTCGACGTCACAAAGATGCGTTCCAACTATCATGAAGGAACTGGTGATGTTAAGGCTATGAACGACTTCAATTCTCAGATGGATCAGATCTCAAAGAGCATCAATATTGTCATCGAACGTTATCCTGAACTCAAAGCTGATAAGATGTTCGTTTCTCTTTCTAACAGCTGCCAGGACATCGAAGAGCATTTACAGGCCAGCAGAAGACTCTACAATGCCGATGTTTCCGAATACAATCAGGCCATTGTTTCTTTCCCTGGCTCTATTGTTGCTAATAGCATCCACGCCACTCCCGCTGAATTCTTCAAGGCTGATGAAGCAAAGCGTGAAGACGTCAAGATGGCTTTCTAATCCGAACCAATTAAAAACAATTTCATAATGGCAGTGTAACAGCTGCCATTTTTGGAGGAAATATGAAAATATTGTCATTTGAGGATCCTGAGGCAAAAAGAATCGTGGAAGAAGGATTTGTCTTAGCTCTTCCGACAGAGACTGTCTATGGAGTAGGTGTCAGATTTGATGATGAAACTGCTTATGAAAGACTCTGCAAATCAAAAAACAGAAGACCGGATAAGGCGATTGCCGTGATGTGTTCTCCTTCCTTTCCACTAGATGAATATTTCGAAATATCACAAGGTGCAAGAAGAGTCATGGATCATTTTCTTCCAGGACCTTTGACTTGCCTTGTGAAAGCAAAGGATAAAGCTCCCTATCAGACCCATCTTGGAACAGGAATTGCAGGAGTCAGGATTCCAGCAAAGAAAGATCTTTTGTCTTTCTTGTCTTCCCTTCCTTTTGCAATGCAGGTGACTAGCGCAAATATCTCTGGTGAACCCGCTACAGCTGAGTTTTCAGAAACATATAATACATTTGATAATGTGGAAGAGGTCAAGGGCATCATCAAAGGTGAATGCCAGAGCGGTGTTCCAACAACGGTAGTCGATCTGACAAAAGATGCCCCGGTTATCATCCGACAGGGCGAAATCACAAAAGAAGAGATTGAGAAGATTTTCTATAACATATAATAAGGAAGAGAAAAAATGAAAATTGCATTTGCTTGTGATCATGGCGGTTATCCTGTTAAGGACGCCATCATTAAGATGTTACAAAAAGACGGACATGAAGTCATTGACTGTGGAACGTATTCGTTGGATTCGTGCAATTATCCAGAGTTTGCCCATGCTTGCGCTACGAAGGTAAAAAATAAGGAAGCAGACAAAGGAATCTTAGTCTGCAGTTCCGGAGAAGGTGTAATGATGGTTGCGAATAAGGTCAAAGGCATCCGCTGTGGAATCGGCTATAACGATGATGTCAGCCATCTTATAGTGGAACATAATCACGCGAATATGATTGCCTTCGGTGCTAAGTTTATGAGTGAAGAAGATATTCTGAGAAGAATTCGAATCTTCTTAAAAGCCGAAAACGAACATGGAAGACATGATATCCGTGTTGAAATGATTGAAAAATACGAAGATTCTGAAAAATAATCGATCATTTTGAAAATGTTAGATATTAAACAGCATGGTTATAAAGCTATGCTGCTTTTTAGATTTTAAACAAGGCATTAAAATTTTGATAAAGTTTTGTAATTTTTTGTTGACACGGAAAGGGGCGGGATGATATTATCTTACATGCGCCGAAAAAAGCGCACTTACGATTGCTCTTTGAAAACTGAACGGGATGACCAGTACATACACAAGTTATACGTCAATTTCCTTATAGGAAGAGACATAGGACAGTGATACCGGATTCGTCTTAAAAAGAAAGAATCAAACACAAAAGTCGGCTGCCAGGCCGGCCTCAATAATAACTAACATTGAGAGTTCGATCCTGGCTCAGGATAAACGCCGGCGGCGTGCCTAATACA
>CAVALL010000013.1:0-32424 GCA_963589675.1 Alistipes onderdonkii
AGGAAAAAGAAGAGTTAGTGAAAATCATAACCAACACTATTCTCCATTAACCGAAAAATAGATAAGCGTTGAAGGAATTCTTTATATCCTAGAATCTGGTTTACTCTACACATCAATTCCATTCGTAAGGTAGGAATCTGAATGTGATGCAATAGTCGATTTTCATGAACCGAAAGGAGCAAATAAAATGAAAAAGACAAGAGTTGTGATGCCTTTGCTTTCGATGTTGGTTTCGTTGGCGGCTGTTGGCTGCAATGGTTCTGCTTCAGAACCGATACCTTCATCTTCCTCTTCTTCTGAGATACTTCATCAGGCTGATGGCAAATATCAGAGTGACGAAACTTATCATTGGCAGGGATGTACAGCCAATGATGATCATGTCTATCTGAAAGGCACTCATACCTATGTGGAAAACGGAAGTGTGAAGACATGCTCAGTCTGTGGAAGAAATGCTGACTACACAAAGGATGACAATGTACAAGCCTTCCTTAATGCTAGAAATAAGACAATGGCATATAGCGGAGCATTCACTTCACACACCGTCGTTACTGGCGAAGATGATGATGGGACTTCTCGTTACGACATACTGGAATCCTATGATGGAGATATCCGGTATTTTGCCGATAATAACGCCTCTGAGAAGGCAGGTGAGGAAGAAGTAAGTTATAGGCAGCTTCTTGTTTTTGAAAGCGCCAAAAACGGTGATGTTGATTGTGGACGTCTCTATACTCAAGTTAGTGTTGTTAGTGTTGGCACGAATGTGGCGCATAAAGAGGCTGTCTATCTTTCTCCGGATTATATGCACACATATGAAGACTTCATATCTCTTCCTTCTGAAATTCCTGAAAGCTATTATATTGGCGAAGGCACAGACGAAGAATCATTCTTGAATAGCGTGAGGGAAAACGCTGCGGATGATTTTGGTGCTGAACCTACGATGTCCTTTGCTAGAAATAATGATGGTTCAGTTTCCTTCACCTACGTAGTAGAGAACACAGAGGAAGCTTCAGAGGAATCTGAGGGAACTGATAAAAATGTAACCACAGTCAAGACAACGGCTCAAGGTGGATACATTTCAAAAGTGGAAGTCACTCAACATACGGAAACCACCTATGAGGATACCACAAAGAATTCTACGAAGGATCAGTCTATTGTTATCGATATCAGCTATACATTCGATCAGGAAAAGTATGACGCCTTTGATACAACGACTGAGACAACTAAGAATAACTATAAGGCTCTATTCTCTATTCATTTCAGTGAAATTCCTGGTTATATGATGTATTACGTTGGCTCGTATGTCGGAGATACGGTTACATCAAAGACGCTTAATGATTACTTGTTATCTTGTGTAGGACGCTTTGTAAATTTCGATGGTGCAGAGAACGTCTTTGAATTCTATACAGATGAAAAGAGAGAAAATCTCTTTACCAGTGTAGACACAACTGAAGAATCTTATGATGTCTATCTTAAGTTTACACCTCCGGAAGGAAAGTCCGTCATCTTGACTACCGAGGAAAGTGAGGAGGATGGTGTTAAAAAGGAATCTCTTCGTATTGCATATCTTTGGGATGCAAATAGACGCTTCTATCCTCGTGATATGTTCAAGAACTACGAGTTGTTGACTGTGGATGGCGTTGTTCCTGCTTCCTATAGTTCCTTCGTTCCAAAGAGCGGTGAAGTTCACGTAGTTAAGTACTCAAGCGAATACCAGAGCACTCCTCCTACTGTTGAACATGGCGCTCTTCCTGAATGGTCTTATAGTGAAGATGCTCACTGGCATGAATGCAATGAATGCGCTAATGAAACCTTTAATTGGGGTACACACAACTTTGTCGAACAAGACGGAAAGAGTATTTGCTCTGTCTGTGGATACGTTGCTGGTACAACAACAGAAGAGTAAAGTTCAGATATGTATGTCAAAAGTTGTTGAATAGCTATTGACATAGGCCTATCGATGTTTTAGAATAATCAACGCGAAAAAACGCAACTAAGAAAGAGAAACCTAATCTCACCTGACTGAATATCGTTTCGGTAGGTCAAATGCTTGAGTTGGCATCGCACAAGATAAGATTGCATCGATATCAATATTGTTTTTGTGCGTTATCAATTTGAATATTTAAACGGGTTCCTCTTACTGGGAACCCGTTTTTTCTAGCATAATGGAGGATTAGTCTTATATACAACAAGTATCAAGGTCAACAGTTCCGCCCAAAGAACAACAACGATCGTGAATTAGTCAACGAAAGGATTCACTTCAAGGAAGTGCTTCTTATCGGACCTCAGGGAGAAAGCTTCGGCGTTGTCCCGATGAAGGTAGCCTTACAGAAATCTTATGAATATCAGATGGATGTTCTCTGCGTTTCTCCTCAGGCACACCCGCCGGTCTGCAAGATTGTCGACTATGGCAAGTACAAGTTCGACAAGGATAAGAAAGCCAAAGAAGCCAAGAAGAATCAGAAGAAGACTGTTGTCAAGGAAATCCGTTTCACGGCTACCACTGACAAACATGATCTTGAGACCAAAGCCAAGGCTGCCATCAAGTTCCTTGAGGACAACATGAAGGTCAAGGTTTCTGTCTATATCAAGGGTAGAATGATGCAAAGAATGGACATTGTCAAAGAGACACTCAGTACATTCATGACTATGGTCAGTGACTATTGCACAACTGACAAAGAACCAGAATTGGTCGGAAAAGATTATTCCATCATGCTGAATCCGAAAACTTCAAAGAAACAGGAGGGCCAGAAAAATGCCTAAAATGAAGAGTAAACGTGGTGCCGTCAAGAGATTCAAAATCACAGCTAGCGGCAAGGTCAAGAAGTGGAATCAGAACACAAGCCACCTCTCTCACAATAAGACCCATAAGATGATCCGTCACAACCGTAAAGCCAGATACCTTGGCAGCCTCGAATCCAAGAAGATGATGGGGCTCATCAGCAAGTAAAGAGAGGTAAGTAACAATGAGAGTTAAACGTGGTACCGTCAGACATGACAGCCGTAAAAAGATTTTAAAGAGAGCTGAAGGCTATTTCGGAGCCAGACATAAGCTCTTCAAGACTGCAAAGGAAGCTACCTTAAAGGCTGATGCACATGCATACAATGGCCGTAAGGAAAGAAAACAGGATTACAGAAAGCTCTGGATCCGTCGTATCTCTGCAGCTTGCAAGCTCAACGGAATCTCCTATTCCCAGTTCATGTATGGACTCAAGCTTGCTGACATTCAGCTCAACAGAAAGATGCTCAGTGAAATCGCCGGCAACAATCCGGAAGAGTTCAAGAATCTTGTCGCAACTGCCAATAGCGCAATTGCTAGCAAGTAATCAATCATTCTGAAATCAAAAAAAGAAGGCCTTCGGGTCTTCTTTTTTTGGTGTTTGTTTCAAAGATTTAAAGGATAGAAATCAGAATTCTTCTTCAAGAGTGACATGTTCAGCGGTCGTATTTCTGACGCAGTCGCTGACCATGGTCTGCCAATCAAATTCGGATTCAATCTTGTTGACAACTTCGAGATTTGGATGAGTGACAGGATCCTTCAATGTGAAGATTGTGCAGCAGTCTTCAAATGGACGAATCGAGATATCATAGGTTCCGATATCTTTTGCGATCTGGATGATCTCACTCTTATCAGTACAGGCTAATGGTCTAACCATCGGAAGATGGGAGCACTCTTCGATGACTCTCATGGAAGGGAGCGTCTGTGAGGCGACCTGACCGATGCTTTCACCAGAGGAAAGGATAAGGTCGTTATGCTTGTTTGCGATTCTTTCAGCGATTCTCATCATCATTCTTCTCATCACGGTGACGCAATAACTAGGACCTGCGACTTCATAGATTTTGCGTTCTAAGTCTGTGAACGGGACAACATATAGTTTGATGTCTGGCTGGTATTCGTTTAAGACATGAAGAAGATCATGGATCTTATCGATGACAGCCTGAGAAGTATAAGGCGGAGCAGCGAAATGGATGCATTCAAGCTTGACACCTCTTTTCATCATGAGATAGGCGGCGACTGGTGAATCGATGCCACCGCTTAATAGACAAAGCGATTTTCCTGCAATTCCTAGAGGATATCCGCCCATGCCCTTTTCCTTGACGGCGTAGACATAAGCGCCTTCAAGACGAATCATGATGTGAATCATGATCTCAGGATTGTGGACATCGACTTTGGAAGTGCTGACGCTTCTAAGGATATAGGATCCTACTTTTCTGCTGACTTCATCAGAGTGAATCGGGAAATCCTTATCTGCACGTCTTGTTTCTACTTTGAAAGTTGTTTTTCCGGAAAGAAGATATACATTCTTTGCTTCTTCTGAGATAGCATCCATATTCTTATCGACATTCTTTGCAAGAGCAAAGGAGCCGATTCCAGAGACTTTCTTCAATGGTTTCTTGACTTCGGAATAGTCTTCTCCGTTTAAAAGGATGATGATGTGATCCTTTCTAATTTCGTAGGTGAGCTTAGGAAAGTCACGAAGAGCGTATTTGATATTGTTTCCTAATAAACGGATAAAGTTCATGATGTTCTTTCCTTTTGTGGAAAGTTCACCGAAGAAGATGATGATCATATCGGTATCCATAGTAATTAGTCCTCCTTGGTTTTGACTTCATTCAGAACCTGCTTCAAGGCCGTCATGAAGTCTTCTGCGTCTTTCATGCTCTCCGTTCCAGAGAACGAGAGACGAATGCCGTTATAGGCGATTGTTTCATCATATCCAGCATTCTTTAAGACATAGGAATATCCTTCTTCTCTGCTAGAACAGGCTGATTTTGTTGAGACATAGACTCCCATATTGCTTAATGATTCAGCGATGATGGAGCCTTTGTGTTTCTTTAATGCAAAGGAGAGGATAAAGGGTGTGCAGTTTCCTTTGGATGTGATTTCAATCTCATCGATTTTGGAAAGTTCCTCACGAAGATATTGATTGATGATAGTAGCATTTTTCCTTCTTGCGTCTTGGCTTTGCATGGATAGTCTAAGCGCAGTGGCAAGAGAACAGTCTAATCCTAAAGGAGTGGTACCCGCTCTTAATCCGTTTTCCTGTTCTCCACCGATGATCTGACCATCTAATACAACATTCTTCTTTTTGACAAGGACACCGGATCCTTTTAGTCCTCCGATCTTATGACCGGAGAAGGTCAGTAAGTCATAGTTGATAGGAAGAGTCTCTTTCGATATCGCCTGAGTCGCATCGACATGGAGCAAAGCTCTTGAGTTCTTTTTGACAATAGAATAGATCTCATCGATAGGAAAGATATATCCGACTTCGTTGTTGACTGCCATGATTGAGACTAAAGAGGTGGGAACCTCTAAGGCGGAGACTAGTTCATCAAGATTCAACTTTCCTTCTTCATCATAATCTAGATAGATGACATCGAATCCTTCCTCTTCTAGCTTCTTGAAGACATTCAGGACAGATGGATGCTCAGCTTTTGTCGTGATGATTCTTTTTGCCCAGCTCTTATTGTGATAGGCGATTCCTTTGATGGCAAGATTGTTTCCTTCACTTGCTCCAGACGTAAAGATGACCTCATCCGGTAATACTTTAAGATATTTTGCAATCTGTGTTCTTGCTCTTAATAGGATAGAGGAACACTGAAAACCTAACGCGTGATTGCTCGACGCATTGGCAAAATCGTTCATAGAAATATCGCTGAATACCTTGACGGCTTCAGGATAAGGTTTGACTGTGCTGGCACAGTCAAAATAAATATTGTACTTCATGGATGATTATTCTGCGGATAAGGGGTGATTGATGATTTCATGAGCTTCAACCGCTTTGCTGTAAGCTCTGGAGAAGTCGGATTCGAAATAGGCTTTTTCAGCCTCGGAGACAAGCTTGTCACAATCGACATAGTCAAGACGATATGCGTTTGTGTATATGATAGTCTGCTCGGCTTTGCGCGCATCTTCTAATCTCTTTTTGCAATCGTCTAAGAAGACGGAGCAGTCATCGTGGAAGGAGTTGTAGTCATTTACGATGCTAGTGACATCAAGAGGAAGGACCTGAAGTCTGTCACTGATGTCCTTGACGACAGAGAGAAGACGATTGAATTTCAAATCGCTGCTTTTCAAAAAGTCATCAATACCAAGCTTTCTGATCTCATTTCTGGTTTTGCTGATATCCCATACTGCTTTTCTTAAGCCTTCATAGACATCCTCGGTAGACTGTTTCAAGGAGCTGATATAGCTCTCATAGTCTTTCATCGTTCTTTCACATTTGGTCATTTCGGTTCTCATCTCGGTAGCCTTCTTCATGATCAATGTGTAAGGTTGGCGGTTAGAGGTATCCAGATAGGAATCGAGCTGTCTTTTTAAGATGCCGATGTTTTCGATGTCTGTCTTGAGACTCTGCATCTGCTCCACGTATTTATGATTGAGGAGATAGACCTGCTGGTATTCAGGAAGAGAAAGCATAAGCTTGCTGTATCTCTTCTCATCGTCATAGGTGGAATCATCCATTTTGCTATGAGCATTGAGGAAATTGACTTTGGCAAGTCTCTCTTCTTCGAAAGCGGCATTGAGATCCGTAATCTCAGACTGGATTTCATCGACCTTGTCTTTGACACCACCTAAATCAAGGTATTCGATCTTGTCTTTCAGTGTTTCAATATCTTCCTTCATCTGTTCGACTTTTTCGTCGACATGGAGGAAATCGATGACATAGTTCTCTCTCTTCATCTCATCGTAGTTTTCGATAAGATCAGTAATCTTGTTCGGAAGGACGGTATAGATGCTAGCTTCTAACAGTGGAAGCTGATCCATGACATCGGCCGTAGCGGTCAAGATTTCATCCAATTCCTTCAAGAGGTTCTTGGCTTCCTCATACTTTGCCTCATTGGTGAGAAGTTGGAACTGTTCAAGTTTTGATTTTGAATCAGCGATGATGAACTCAAAGGACTTGCTAGAGCCCTTCAATTCATTCTTGTGCTCATTGTAGAAGGTCTCAATCTGTCTATGTTTTGACTTTACCGGAACGGAAGAGGAATTTGTGACTTCATCTTCCTGAAGAAGCGTGGAAAGATCAGAAGCAAAACCAGAAACAGCCTTATTGAATGAGGCGATGTCACGACTGATATCGCCTTCGATTTCATGGACTCTTCTATAGTCCTTGTTCTTGACTAGTTCATCAAGAGAATCAAGAGACTGAACTATCGGCTTGTCTTTGCGGTCTATGATTTCCTGATACTGCTTTTGTCTTTGATTATAGATGTTCTTATAGTATTCCGAGTATTGTCCTAAGACTTCAAGACGCTTCAAGGATGTCGCACAGTTGTTCGTCAAACGGGAATGAGCATCATAATATGAATTCCTTAAATTCGTGCTTGTCGAAGAGAAGCGGTGTTTGTGGATTAAGATGGCTGAGACAATGACAAGGGCAACGACAACAACGGAAGAGACAGAAATGGCGGCGATACCGACGCCGTTGATCAAAATAGGTAGAAACATGGTAGACCTCTATCCGTTCTCACTTTGTCGTGGAACGCTTGTTGTAAGTGGCGCGAAAACGGAATGTCTTGGTAGCGGAAGTCTGCTCGTTCTCGTTGAGAAGCTTCGTAAGCATTCTGACAGCGACAGAACCGACTTTGAACATATCCATGCTGAAAGAGGAAATCTCAGGTCTTGTCATATAGGAAACCTTGCTTCCGATAGCGGAAAGGACTTCGATGTCTTCCGGAATTCTAAGTCCGGATTCAATGGCGGCATTGACGACAGCAGCGGCAAGAGAATCGCGAGGAGCGACGAAATAGCCCTTGCGATGAGTCTTGAAATATTCCTTCATGGCAGGATAAACGATGTTGTAGGAATCGTTCAAAGTGATGGTTTCGATATGTCTGTTGTTGGCTTTGGCATAGTCAAGAAGTCCATCTCTGATCTCATCGAGCATCTTGCCCTGATTGACGACGTCGAGAATATAGACATCATCCTCTTTGGTGGACATCATATGCTCTTTGACGACATCCATGACCGGATCCTTGTATTCGATGATGATGCTGCCTAAAGAATCGCCTTCCATATCATGGCCGACGACGATGAGCGGAATGTGATAGTTCTGGATGGAACGGATCTCATCGGTTCCAAGTTCATCATCATAGATGACAGCACCATCGACATGAGACTTGATGAGGGATTCGATGACGGCACCGGAATCCTCTTTGGTTCTCTTTGTGATGAAGATTGAGGTGATATATTTATAAATCTTTGCGACTTCAATCATGCCATCCAACATGTTGGATACATAGGAATATCCGGTGGACGGAATCATGATTCCGATGTTGGTGGAACGGGAATTGGCTAAGCCTTGTGCTAAGGCTGATGGTTTATATCCCAATCTCTGAATGGCATCATTGACGGCCTTCTTGGTCTTCTCAGTGACATTCTGATGATTGTTGATGACACGGCTGACTGTGGCAAGGGAAACGCCTGCTACTTTTGCGACTTCATAGATCGTAACTCTATCTTTGTACATCTTTTTGTTGTCTTCCGTAATTCCTCCTTGTCAAATTAAAATTTGACTTCACAAAAAATTATATATTTAAATATATAAATAGTCAAAAAGAAACATGAAAATATTTTCATAGATTTCATTTGAAGGCATAAAATATCGAAAAATGGTCAAGGCTGACAGTTGCCTTGACCATAGTTTTGTGTGTTGAAAGTGAATTAGGCTTTGAAATCGTAATTCATCGCATAGGGTAAGAAAGTGTTCTTGTGTCCGCAGACAGGGCAGACCTTCGGAGCGACCTTACCGACATGGATGTGACCGCAGACTTCGCATTTCCAGACAACGAGGACATCCTCTTTCAAGACGGCCTTATCGGTGTGAAGCTGATCTAAGAGAGACTGATATCTTGCCTCATGTCTTGCTTCGATCTTTCCAACAAGCTCGAACTTGGCTGCAATCTCGTTGAAGCCTTCTTCTCTTGCAATCTTGGCGAATTCCGGATACATGACAGTCTGTTCATAGTTTTCGCCGCTTGCTGCATCAGCAAGATTGACTTCAGTTGTCGGGATATGACCATCGTGGAGATACTTGAACCAAAGTTCAGCATGTTCCATCTCATTCAAGGATGTCTCCATGAAAAGGTCAGAGAATTCCTTGTGTCCTTCTTTCGCGGCAACTTCAGAGAAATAGCGATATTTGGTGTGGGCCTGACTTTCGCCGGCAAAGGCGGCTTTCAGGTTGGCTTCTGTCTTGGAGCCTTTTAACTTCTTGAAATCTTCTTCCGTCATTTTTTCTACCTCCGTTTATGCTTAGATTATAACATGAGACTGTGTTAGCTACTACAGATATGCTTACGGACATTTTGGATATCGTTTTCATTCTCTTTTTGGTTGACAAATGAAAAGGAAGATACCAAAGTATTATGTCTATTTTTATTAGAGGTGACTTATATGGGTAATGCGAAAATGAAAAAGAGATTCCATCTGATGCGCTTTTTAAAGCCGTATTTAGGATCTTTCATCATAGCCTGTTCTACGATTGTTCTTGAAAACTTTCTAGAGATTTCTCTTCCGTTTTTGATGAACCTTCTTCTCAAGAACGGTATGACAGAAGCAGCTGATGGAAGTTACACTTATGATCCCACTTTTGTCTATACAATCGGTGGAGTCATGCTTGCTTTTGCTGTCTGTTCCTTCTTCTTAGGACTCCTCTCTGCTAAGTTCACTGCCAAAGCCGGAAGAGGATTAGGCTATGAACTGAGAAAAGAGGAATATAAAAAGATTCAAGAGTTCTCTTTTTCAAACTTGGATGAATTCCGTATCAACTCTTTAGTGACTAGAATGACAAATGATGTTCAGATTATCTCTGATACATTCTGTCAGGTCTTAAGACCGCTATTAAGAGCTCCTTTCCAACTCATGTTCGCTTTGATCTTTGCATTTATCATCTCAAAAGAACTTTCTGTTGTCTTTGCTGTCATCATTCCTCTCCTTGCTTTGTCTTTAGGCTTGATTGTGATGTTCTCTAGAAAGAAGTTCTATCGTTTACAAGGTGCTATCGATTCTATCAACAGAACGACAGAAGAATCTCTTACTGCAATGAAGTTAGTAAGAGCCAATGCCAAGAAAGACTATGAAATCGAGAAATTCGGCAATGTCAACAAAGAGGTCAAGACAATCGGTAATTCAGCTTTGAGTCTAATCGCCATGAACATGGGTATTATGCAGCTGATGACTTATGCTTGCACGGTTGGCATCTTGCTCATCGGTGGAACAAGCATGCTGAAGAACTGGCATCCGGAAGTCCCAGCAGCCACTACGGCTGCTAATATCGCATCCTTCTTAAGCTATGCGACACAGACTCTTGCTTCCTTGATGATGATCTCCATGGTCTTTATGTCCTTCACAAGAGCGAGTGCATCACTTAGCAGAGTAAAGGAAGTGTTTGCTTCAGAAAGTGAGATCAAGGAGAAGGAAAACTCTGATCTTAAGGTAACGGATGGTAGCATATCATTTGATCATGTAGACTTCAAATACAATAAAAATGCGAAGGAAAACGTTCTTGACAACATCACATTCGATATCAAAGATGGAGAGACAGTCGGTATCTTAGGTGAAACAGGAAGCAGTAAGTCAACATTGATCTATCTTATCGAGCGATTCTATGATGTGACAAGTGGCGCCATCTATCTTTCCGGAAACAATATCAAGGATTATCCACTATCTGAACTGAGGGATAATATTGCAATATCCTTCCAGAGTCCAAGACTATTCACAGGTACAGTCAAAGAGAATCTTTTGTGGGGAAATCCGAATGCGACAATGGATGAGATGATTGAGGCCTGTAAAATAGCATGCTGCTATGATGTCATCATGAACTCATTTTCCAAAGGATTCGATACGATGATTTCACAGGGTGGAAACAATGTCTCTGGCGGTCAAAGACAAAGACTCTGCATCGCTAGAGCTTTGATCCGCAAGCCGAAGATTCTCATTCTGGATGATTCCTTCTCAGCTTTAGACCGTGTCACAGAAAACAGACTGAAACAGAATCTGAAAGAGAAACTTCCTCATATGACAAAGATCATTATCTCTCAGAAGGTCTCTGCCATCAACGATGCGGATAAGATCATCGTTCTTGATGATGGAAAGATCCATAATATCGGAACAGGTGAATGGTTGAAAGAGAACGATGCTATCTATCAGGATATCTATTCGATTCAACAGGAGGGACGCTAAATGAAAAACAGAAAACGTGCGGATAATCTTCCTAAGACATTAGTAAGACTGATCTCTTACTTCAACGATTATCTTTTATTCTTTATCTTGGCTTTACTTACAGCGTCTTTAACCGGTGTCTGCAATATCTTAGGAACCTATTATGGTGGATTTGTGACAGATCATCTTCTTGAATACGCAAAAGCAGCAAATCAGTCTTTAGTCACAAGTCAATATGCGGAGATATTCAAGACGGATATCATTCGAATCAGTATCATCTATGTTATCGGTGTCTTCTGTGCTATCTTCCATAATGAGATCATGGTCAATCTGACACAGAAGATCCTGTATAAGATCAGAATGCAGCTGACAGAGAAGATGCAGTCTCTTCCTATCTCCTATTTCGATACGCATTCCCATGGTGAAATCATGTCCTTGTTCACCAATGATGTCGATTCGGTCCTTCAGGCGTTGAATGATGCTGTTGCCAATATCGTATTATCCTTTACCAATATGATCGGTACGATTGTCTGTCTGTTTGTCATCAATGTTCCGTTATCGACTATTGTTGTCTTCTTCATCATCGTTATGTTCATCTTCATGTTCCTTAATGCGAGAGTGTCAAGAAGATACTATGTCATGCAACAGCAGGCGTTAGCAGATGTCAACTCGGTTGTTGAAGAGGATATCGCTGGTGTGAAAGTCATCAAAGCCTTCTCACATGAGAAGGAAAGCTACGACAAATTCATGAAATACAATGAAAATTGGAGGAATGCAAGTCAAAATGCTTTCTATCATACACAGGTCAATACTCCATTCTTTGTCTCGCTCAGTTATCTGAATTTCTCTATTTCATCCGTCTGTGGTGTCTTAGCTTTGTGCACAGGCTGGGCGGGGGCATTCACATTCGGTGGACTACAATCTTATCTTGTCCTTACAAGAAATGCGTGCCAGCCCTTTAACTACTTCACTCAGCATCTGAACTCTATCCTTGTTGCTAGTGCCGGTGCAGAAAGAATCTTTAAATTCTTAGATGAGAAGGAAGAAGTCAACGAAGGCAAAGTCGAACTCCTTCTTGTCAATCAGGATACAGATGAATTCAGCAAACGCTATGCCTGGAAGATGACAGATGGCACTGTTCATCCTCTTGTCGGTGTCATCCGCTTTGAGGATGTTCACTTCTCCTATGTCAAAGGTAAGGAGATTCTCAAAGGTGTATCCTTTGAGGTTCATCCTGGTAAGAAGATTGCTTTTGTTGGATCCACTGGTGCTGGTAAGACAACAATCATTTCACTCCTTGCTCGATTCTATCCTATCGATAGTGGAAAGATCACCTATGATGGAATCAATGTCGAGGATATTGAATTGACTGCTTTACGACGTGCTATCTCTATGGTTACACAGGATACGCACCTATTTACAGATACGATTCTAGACAATATCCGCTATGTCAGAAGGCATTCGACTGAGGAAGAGGTTGTTGAGGCAAGTGTGAATTCTCATGCTGACTCCTTTATCAGACGTTCTCCAGAAGGCTACAATACGATGATCTATGATGATGGCGCAAATCTTTCAGAAGGTCAAAGACAGCTATTAGGCATCACTCGTGCTAGCTTGAATCATTCTCCTGTCATGATACTTGATGAGGCAACAAGCAACATTGATACGAGAAGCGAACTTCTCATTCAGCAGGGGTTGAATAAGCTGATGAAGGGTAGAAGTGTTATCGTCATCGCTCATAGACTTTCGACTATACGTGATGCGGATGAGATCCTTGTTCTCGATCATGGTGTTGTCACAGAACGTGGAACTCAGGATGAACTTCTTAGCTTGAAGGGTGATTATTATAATCTCTATACCGGAAAAACCGAATTGAGTTAGAAGTTAGCTGCTTTTCAATGTTATAATAGGACGAAAAACTTCTGAGGATATATTATGAATAGAAAAAGATGCATCTGTTTCGACTTTGACGATACGCTTGTTCATAGCGATGGACTGATTAAAGAGGCGATTATCAGAACACTGAATTACTTCGGAATCAATGATGTGAAGAAAGAGGAAGTCGTCAAATACTTCGGTCCAAGTGAACCTGGTATCCTTGCTAAGCTTTTAAGCGAAGATGACTATCCTGCTGCTGTTGCCTATTTCTTCCAAACCTATAGTGAGATTCAGGAAGAGTATCTTAAGCCTGAACCGAAAATAAAAGAACTCTTAGACAAAGTGAGTCATATCGATGGCCTTACTGTTATTCTTGTAACAGGAAGAAGCCAAGAGACACTAGAGATATCCTTACATTACTTAGGCTATGAAAACTATTTCCAGAAGACCTATTCTGGAAGCGTAGATGGAATCAACAAGGATGAGTCGATGAAACAGGCTTTGCATGATTTTGATTTCAGTAAGGAAGATATGCTCTATATCGGTGACTCGTTAGCTGATATCAGAGTCATGAAAGAGAATGATTATGATATCTTCTCCGCCGCATATTTCCATGATAAAGATTATCAGGATAGATTAAAGGCTGAGAATCCGAATACGTTTACTACGATTGAAGAACTGACAGACGCAATATTAAAGGTTATCTAGTCAATCATTGACCGGAAGAAAGGATGTGAACCATGGAAAACGAAAACAAAGATTTCGAAGAAGAGAATAAACATCCTATTTCCGATGCTAGAGATAATGAGGATGAAGAGAGTGAAACCACTCTTACAGATGAACTTCATCAGCTTCTCATCGTCGGAAACAAAGAAGGACTTTCCGAATATGTTCAGGAGTATTCTGCAGTTCAACTAGCAGAAGCTTTGAACCTGGTTCATTCGGATGAAGTCGTTCTTTTCTATTCTCTTGTTTCTACTGATTACGATAAACTCGGTGAGATGTTCTCTTATCTCTATATTGAAAAGAGAATCGCATTAGTTGAGAATCTGAGCAAGAAGAACATAACTCTTGTCTTACAGAATGTCTCAAACGATGACTTAGCTGACTTCTTAGAAGATGTGAAGAAGAAGACAAGAGACAAAGTCTTGTCCTATATTCCGAATAAGAGAAAGCAGATTATCAGTGACCTGTCTAAATATTCCGATGATACAGTCGGAAGTATCATGACGACGGAATTCATGACAATCAACTCAGGAAGCACTGTCAAGGATGTCTTTACAAAGATCAAGAGGATTGGAAATACTTTAGAAACAGTCCGTACTATCTTTGTCATCGACAAAACAAACAAACTCATCGGTACGGAAAGACTTGAAGACTTGATGTTTGAAAAAGAGGATTCTCTTATCGATGATGTGATGCAGAAAGACTTTGCCTACATCTCTCCGATTGCGGATAAGGAACAGGCTGTTCCGATCTGCGAAGAGTATGATCTTCCTGTTCTTCCTGTTGTCAGCAAGACCGGTGAGATGCTCGGTATTCTTACTTTCGATGATGTCATGGATGTCTTGGAAGAGGAGAATACGGAAGATGTCTTGAAACAGGGTGCTGTCTCTCCGACTCAGCGTCCTTATATGGAGAATAAGATCTTCAATATTGCCAGATCTTATGTCATCTGGCTTATTGTCCTTCTTATCATCAATACCTTCTCCGGTATGATCGTTTCTCGATTTGAATCGGCTTTGCTCACTCTTCCTATTCTTATCTCATTTGTCCCTGCCTTGAATGATTCCACCGGTAACTCAGGCAGTCAGACAACCTCTATGGTCATCCGTGCTCTTACTACCGAGAATGTCGAAAAGAAAGATTATATGAGGATCATTTGTAAAGAGGCGCTTACCGGCCTTATCACCGGTCTTATTGTTGCTGTCTTCAACTTTGGCTGGGTCATGCTAGAGTTGAATGTTCCTCTTCTCAATGTGACGGAAAGCATGAAGAAGACATTACTAGAAGACTTGCACTTTGATAATATTCAGTATGGATATATGTTGATTTCTGGTATTGTATCGGCTGCTTTGTTCTTCGGTATCTTGTTCTCAAAGCTCTTTGCCTCTATCCTTCCTTTGATTGCCAAGCTTTTCCATATCGACCCTGCCTTGATGTCCGGCCCTCTTGTCTCTTCTTTGATGGATATCATGACACTACTTCTTTACTTCGGTATTGCTCTTATCACGATTGATAGCATCAATCCAGGCCTATTAGCGATATAGGAGGTTTCAATTATGAATGAAAACAATGAAAATGAAATCTTGAACGAAGAAGAGATTGAAGCGGATCAGTCCTTATCTCCGAAGATCAATCATGAATTAGCCTCTTCCGCTTTGAAAGTCATCATTGATACTCATAATACGGCATTACTCAAGACAACTGCTCATACCTATGATCCTATCAATATCGCTCATGCATTAGAGGGATTATCTCAGGAAGACTTACTCTTCTTCTTCAAATCCGTGAATAGTGATGATTCCGCTGAAATCTTCACTTACTTGGAAAAGGAAACGAAGGAAAGTGTTGTTCAGGCCTTCTCTTCCAATGAACTCCATAACATTGTCGATAGCATGGCAACCGATGACTTGGTCGACTTTGTCGATGATCTTCCTGCTAATTTGATCCATAAGGTGTTGATGGCAACCTCTCCGGAAGATAAAGCACAGATCAATGCTTATCTAAACTTCAAAGAGGACTCTGCTGGTACTTTGATGACACCAGAGTACTTATCGGTACGAAATACGGATACGGTACAGAGTGCCATTGAAAAGATCAGAAAGATCGGACAGCAGATGGAAACCATCTGGGAGATCTTCGTTGTCGATTCGACAAGAAAGTTAGTCGGAAGTGTTACTCTTGATAAGCTGCTAGAAGCCGATGAGACTCTTATCATCGATCATGTCATGACAAATACGACTGTCTCCGTTCAGGTCAATACTGATCAGGAAATTGTCTTACAGTATTTCAGAAAGTACGATGTCTCTGTCATCCCTGTAACGAATTCTTCTGATAGAATGCTCGGTATCATCACGTTCGATGATGCGATGGATGTCGCTAATGATGAGAATACAGAGGATACCTTGATTTCATCCGCCGTTATTCCAAATGATACACCCTATCTGAAGACCTCCATACTGAAGTTAGTGAAGAGCTATGGTGTATGGCTGATCCTATTGTTGATCTTAAATACATTCACGAGTATGGTCTTATCTTATCTGAGCGCTTTAGGTGCATTACTTGTCATTCCTGCTCTTACTTCTTTCTTACCTACTATCATGGGAACAAATGGCAATGCATCCGATCAGACAGCCACTGTCACAGTCAGAGAACTTGCCTTAGGAAATATCACAACAAAGAACTACTTCAAAGCGATGTGGAAAGAGTTCAGAGCTGGTATCCTGACTGCTACAGTCTTAGCCATATTCGCCTTTGGATGGATCCTTGTTGAACTTTATTCTGGTATGATATCATTGTCTGCTAGAGATACTGCCATCATTGCAGATGTCTATGGTGGAAATAGAAACATATTCTTCGTCCTGATCGCTGCATTGGTTTCTCTTACCTTCCTTGTAACAACAACGATAGCAAAACTATTAGGTGTCTCCTTACCTGTATTAGCTAAGACAATTCATGTTGATCCAGCCGTTATGTCTCAGCCTCTCATCTCTACTATCCTTGATATCATCTCGATCGTCTTCTACTTCCTCTTCTCTATGCTTGTGTTCCATGGATTATAAGGCTAAGTATTCGATAATGATTGCAAAATCCTTTTGCAATCATTAGAATAATTTTAAACCTTGATTCTTCCGACTTAAGTACATATATAAGATATATGTAATCACTTGCATCGGAGATAGGTAATATAAACTTACACCTATATAGGTCTTGGTTTCTAGATAGCCAAGGCCTTTTCTTTATCCGGCCTTGAGAAAGGAAAATGTATGAAAAAGAAGTTTCTACTTGGTCTAATAAGTTTGATGTGTGTTGGTGCTTTTTGCTTTACATCCTGTATGAAGGATGGTGCAAACGGAAAAGACGGTATAAATGGTGTAGATGGTAAAGATGGTGTAGACGGCAAAGATGGGACTCAGATTTATACCGGCATAGGTTTGCCTGATGGTGAAACCGGAAACATAGGTGATCTGTATATTGACACCGAGTCTGGCGATCTATATTCCAAAAAAGAACCTGGATGGCAAAAGACCGGAAACATCAAAGGAAATCAAGGAGATACAGGTGCTACTGGTGTGAAAGGTGATAAAGGCGACACTGGTGTCTCAGTAGTTGGTACACATATTGATGAGAATGGTGACCTTATCTGTGAGATGAGTGATGGTACTACTATCAATGCAGGCCATGTCAAGGATGTCACGAAACATACTGTTAACTTCTATTTTGAGGATGAATTAGTTTATACGACAACCGTGGAGGATGGAGCGAAGATTTCAGAACCTGATGAAAGTTGTCAATCTGAGTATATTATTACATCATGGACTTCGAAAAATGATGGTGGTTTCCAATGGCTGTTCAGTGTTTATCCTGTGACATCTGACTTAAATTTATATGCAAAAACTTGGTTTTCTAAGAATTGTACGATTACACTTGATCCAAAGGGTGGAACATTAGAGAACACTACAATTTCAGTCACATACAATGCTGAATATGAGCTTCCTACTCCAGTGAGAGAAAATTATATATTTTCAGGTTGGTATTATGATGGCGATGAAATCGCCACTAAAGGTATATGGAAAGGAACGGGAAACGTTACCTATTTTGCCAAATGGGAAGGCATTAAGAATGCCTATACATTTGATGCAGGTGATGGTACTTGTGTTGTTGATTCCATGGTGATTGGATGGGAGGATGCTTACCAATTGCCAACACCTATCGTTCCGACAAGCAATGTGAGTGAAGGATTGACATACTATTACACATTTGATGGTTGGTACTTAAACGATACTTTGATTCCCCAAGTAGGAACAAGTTGGACATATTCCAATACTGGCGGAACATTGGTTGCTAAATATACAAAGGTCGACTGTGTTAAGTATGGCATTTATCCTCAATCATATGTTTCAGATGAGTCTTTGATTTCAGCCCTAGACACATTGACAACACCGGAAAGCAATGGATGGTATTTCTATGATGGAAGTTATTATGCTAAGGCAAACGCTAAACCTTATGGATCAAGTTATGAGTTCAATGATGGCACGACAATAGTTAGTGGAACAACCTATTGGTTCAAGTGCGAGCCTATCACATGGAAGATACTTTCATCCGATAATGGAACCTATTCTCTTGTGTCTACTGAATTATTGGATGCTCACTGCTATTATTCCTCGACGGATAATAGAACAATAGATGGAAATACAGTCTATCCCAATAACTATAAGTATTCAGACATAAGGACATGGCTGAATGACACGTTCTACAACACAGCATTCTCATTGGATGATTCCTATATACAGACTGTAGAGGTGGACAACAGTGCATCCACGACAAATTCTTCCACAAACACCTATGCCTGTGAGAACACCTATGACAATGTCTATCTGTTAAGCTATCAGGATTACGATAACGCTTCTTACTTTGCAGATAATGCATCAAGACGCTGTAAGACAACCGACTGGGCAAGGGTGAATGGCGAATATTCATATTACGGAAACGGATTGTATTGGACTCGTTCTCCTTACTACCCCGGCTCGCTCAGCGTGGGCTACGTCTTCGATAGCGGTGGCGTCTCTTACGGCTACGTCTGCGACTCGAACAGTGGTGTCCGCCCCGCCATCACAATTAAACTGTAGAGAATAGAGAACAATCACCGCAGTCATACGCAGGCTTTAGACATGGCTGCGGTGAACATGCATTTAAAAATGAAAATAAACACGAAGGATTCTTGATATCTTCTGGCTTTGCTTTTTGTCGAGTAATACTAGTTTGCCTTCTACTATGCACATTTTGAGCAATAATTTGGTTTTCATGGTACACTTAATACATAAAAGCGTGCGTTTGCACAAAAATATGTATTAAGGAGACGATGCTTATGTATATTGCAAGAGAATCGTATTTGGAGAAGCTGAAGAATTCTATAGGCAATGGGATGGTCAAAATTATCACTGGTCCAAGAAGAAGTGGAAAGTCATTTCTTTTATTTCACATATTCAAGAACTACCTTCTTTCCATCGGAGTGAAAACTGATTATATCATTGAGATGTCACTCGATGATGATAGTAACATCGCTTATAGGGATCCTCTAAAACTTTCTGCTTACTTCAAGAATAAGGTGACAGACAAAAATTCGAAGTACTACTTCCTCATCGATGAAATCCAGATGTGCGAGAAAGTGAAGAATCCTATTTTCGAAGGGGTAGAGACGGCTGACGGCTTAACCCCTCTTGTGACTTTCTATGATGTCTTGAACGGATTTCTTCATATGGAGAACGTTGAAACGTTCGTTACTGGAAGCAACTCCCATATGCTATCGAGTGACATTGCGACCGAGTTCAGAGGGAGAGGATGGCAGATCAGAGTCCATCCGCTTACGTTCAAGGAATTCAAGGAAGCCAACGCTCAAAGAGGACTCGACAACCTTGCCTTGTGGAAGGAATATTACCTCTATGGTGGATTACCACAAGTCTCTCTTTTACCTGATGAGCCTTCAAAGAGGGCATATTTGGAATCTGTGTTCATCAATACCTACATCAACGACATCATTGAGAGATATTCTTTGAGAAATGATTCAGCCATCAGAGACTTGGTCAAGGTGATGGCCACGAATGTCGGTACTATCGTCAATCCGACCAAAATTGCAAACATCTTCAAGGCCGAGATGAAATCATCAATTCAATCTGTCACAGTCAGTAAATACATTGAACACATGGAAGATTCATTCATGATCAACCAGGCTTCAAGATATGACCTTAATGGTAGAAGATTCATTGGAGCATCTGGCAAATGCTATTTCGAAGATATGGGACTAAGATTTGCGGCTGTCGGCTTTGTTGGCAAAGATCAGGAGTCTCATTACATGGAGAATATCATCTGCAACGAACTCATCTATAGAGGCTATAACGTCTCAATTGGGGTCATACCAGTTTTCGATCATTCTAGCGACAAGACAGTGAGAATAAATCTCGAAGTTGATTTCATCGCCGAAAAGTTCGACAAGGTCATCTACATCCAATCGGCTATGTATATTCCAGATGAGGAAAAGATGAACCAAGAATTAAGGCCATTGAAGAGAATCAATAACGCCTATAAGAAGGTCTTGATTACTAAATACGATGGTTCCGGAAACTACGATGAGAATGGCATCCTACATCTCAACCTCTTCGATTTCCTGCTCAACGTAAATTCTATGGACTGATAAGAAGGAAACTTGGTTGATATGTCTATCGATTCTGTCTTTGTTTGCTTCGTTACATTGCCTGTTATATCTTCATAACAAAACTATAGTTGCTAATAAATCTATCTTTCCAACCCAATTTATCTTCTGAAAATTTTATGAAGCCATTATTTTCATAGAATTGGCAGTTCTTTTCTGTGTTTGTAATTAATGTTATCTCATTGCCGCCATGTGACTCGGCATAAGGTATAAGACAATCATGAATCATCTTTGTTCCGAATCCATGTCCTTTATGATTGGATGAAACAGCTAATAGTTCAATGTAATAGGCGTTACTGTGTTCTCTTTCACATGCTTCATGTGCTTTGTTAGAGATAGCGAAGAAGTCAATCAATCTCTTAAATCCTACTGGGAATAATAGGCTGATTCCACCAGCTAGAATATAATTCATGATGTTGATTCTTTTGATTTTAGGATCTTGTAGAAGAGCAACAGATACGATCTTTTTATCTTCGATACCAACAAAGCATTTATGCTTTCTTGCATTTGCTTTGATATGCACCTTATTCAGTTTTGAAATGTAGTGGATAAACTCTTTCTTATCTTTGAATTTGTCTCGGAAAGTCAGTGTGTACATCGGATATTCTCCGAATGATTCAGCAACTATTCCTGCTACTTGTTTAATCTCATCCTTATGAATTTCTCTATATTCTATCATTGCAAAATACACTCCTTATCTAGTTGATGTTCATTAGTAAACATTGTAATGTACTACTGTTTACTAATGAACATGTGTTTAGTATAATTTTGCTATCAACTATGACAATGAACGGATTGGACTAACATGTTCAGTAATGAACTTTTCAATCATTCCGTTCAGAAAGGATATCAGAATGGAAGACAAACGAAATGTAAAGACGGAGAGACTGATAAGGAGTGTCTTTCTTGAACTGTTAAAAGAGAAGAGCATTAATAAAATCACAGTGGCAGAAATATCTAGAAAAGCTGACTTAGGTAGAGGAACCTTCTATCTTCATTATTCAGATGTATATGATTTATATGAGAGCATTGAAAAAGAGGTGATAGATAAACTGAAGGAGATGTTCAAAGAGTCTTTTCCAACGACTGATACAAATAATAGTATGAAGCTTGTGACTGCACTAGTTGGATATATAGAAAACAACAAAGAACTCTTTAAAATCTTGGTTTCTTCTGATACTGGAAACACGATGTATAAGATCAAGAAAAGCTTCTATTCGGATGTGTTTGATGAAAACACAGCTATCAATCCCATGATGAATAGTCAGTATAGTTTTACGGAATCTGTATTTGTTGTTTCTGGTATTATCGGAGTCTTGGAACGTTGGATAATGGATGGCTTTAAGGTGTCAAGTTCATCTATTGCTGAGATGCTGAATAAAATCATATCGAAAGTGAATAACGGATAAAGTCACACTCTAAACCTAAAAATCCTCTTACTGACTTGTTGTTAGTCAATAAGAGGATACTATTATTTTCGTGTCTTTAATTCGTAGAATGCGACTGCGATAGATGTAGTGAGATTCAATGAGTCGACTTCATCGCTTTGTTCGATGCGGACATTGTTTTCGTTGTGGATGCTCTGTGGTAAGCCTGTTGCTTCATTTCCGAAGACAAGGGAACAGGGATGTTTGAATTGAATGTCATGCAAGGGTCTAGATGTATCTAAGACAAAGGGATAGAAGGTTCTTGGATATTTTGCTATATAGGATTCAAAGGAATCAAAACATTCGATGCGGATTTTGAAGATAGCTCCCATTGATGCTCTTACCGCTTTTGGATTGAATAAGTCGGCACAGGGTTTGATCAATGCTAAATCATGGTATCCGAAAGCAAGTAATGTTCGCATCGCATTTCCAAGGTTTCCCATGTCACTAGGATTGACCATGACAAGGTGATCGCTATCTTTATCCAGTTCAGATGAGAACTTATCGAATACACCGATGATATGTGCGTTCTCTTTGGATTTCACGATTCTAAATGCTTTATCCGATACGATGATCTTATCTTTGCTGACTAATTTCTGTATCTTTTTGAATCCATCGCTATCTAAAGCATCCTCTGCTACATAGACAGCACGGAACTGTTCCTTTTTGTATTGGATCATTTCGAAGGTAGGAAAGAAACCTTCGGTATAGGAATACTCTAAGTCTTTTGTATATGGTTTGATCATAATGGTTATATTCTAATCGTTTCCTTATCTAGATGAAAGATGATTTTATACAATGAAATTCAGTGATATATTATATATATGTACCGGAGGTAATTTATGACTGAACTTCATTTGCACTTAGACGGATCGCTTAGACCATCGACATGTCTCGAATTATATCATGAACAGAGAATTCAGGCACCGACGGAAGATGTCGTTGAGATGAGAAGACTATTGAAGGCAAGTGAGGAATGCAAGAACCTAGAAGAGGTTCTCCGCTGCTTCAATATTCCTTTGAAAGTCTTACAGGTGGATTGGGCACTTGAAAGAGCTGCCTATGAACTAGTCGAAGATCTCTACAAGAGTCATGATGACTATTGTGAAATCCGCTTTGCTCCGACACAGAGCATCTTTGGTAAACTCACACAGGAAGAAGTCACAGAAGCTGTTATCCGTGGCGTAGAAAGAGGAATGAAGGAATTCCCCATTCGTATCGGTCTATTGCTTTGTCTGATGCGTGGAAGAAGCGAAGAAGAGAATATGAAGACAGTTGAAGTCTGCAACAAATATCGTGGAAATATCGTCTGTGGATTGGATCTTGCCGGAGATGAGAACTCCTATCAAGCAAGACTGTATCAGCCGATGTTTGAACGAGCAAGAAAGTATAATATCCCATTTACGATCCATGCCGGTGAAAGCTTAGATCTTAACAATGTCTATGATGCCATCAACATGGGAGCAAAAAGACTCGGTCATGGTATAACTGTTGTCAATGATGATAGACTATTAAATCTTGTCAAAGAGAAGCATATTCATGTTGAATGCTGTCTTACTAGTAACATACAGACCAAGGAAGTGAAGTCCTTTGATGTCCATCCACTTAGAAGACTCTTTGATGAGGGAGTCTCTGTCTCTATCAATACTGATAATCTCTCTGTCTCTGATTCAAATCACGATAAAGAAATTGAAATCGCTAGAAAGTATTTGAAATTTACGGATGCAGAACTGGAAGAATTGGAGCGTAGGGCAAAAGAAGCCAGATTCTTAAAGTAAAATAGAAAATTTCAGATAATCAAATTAGGTTGTTAGATACTTATATAGTTTAATAATAAATGTCGTTATACTTTATATTGAGAAAAGGAGGAGTGTATATCAAATGAAGAAACTCAATCTATACAAATCGGTCAATGGCATCACCATCGCTCTTATTGTAGGTATGATTGTCGTGTTTTTATGCCCCATTCTAATCTTGTCACATGCACCATCCCCTACAGAGACCAATGAGTCTCTTGCTAGTCCATTTTTAAGTGGATATACCTCAGCAACTGTATTCATGCTGTTGATTCCACTGGTTATTTCTCTCATTCTTCATATCGTTTCCTTCTTTGTTAAGAGCAGAATATTGAATTGCATAGAACTGCTGATGTCAATCTATGTGTTATCTATTTCGATATTCTTCTTAGCTGAATATCGTTTCACTGTAGTAGGTTTTGTATTTACCTTGTTCTTGACTATTCTTATGATGGCTTCATCTATTGTTAAAGTAGTTGTACTTGAATACGAAAAGAGAAGGGTTAAAGGAAATTAGATTGATTTGATTATCCTATAAGTTGGCCGTTGAAAATCGTGTTTTGGGTGCTGAAACGAAACGATTTAGTTAAAATTGGTCAATTTATCCGGTTAAAGTGGGTCAGTTTAGTTGGTAAATATTGGTCAATTTTCTTGGTTAAAATCGGTCAATGTAGTAAAATATAGGAGAACCTACTATAGGGGGCTTTGATCGATATGGAAGAAATGAAGAACAAATACAAAACTAGAATCGTTGATTGTATGGTTGAACGATATCTAAAGATTTTCGGTGCCATCTGTATTGAAGGTCCGAAATGGTGTGGTAAGACATGGACATCCAGATATCATGCTAACAGCGAATTTCTAGTCGGTGATCCGAGTGGTAATTTCTCTAATCGTTCATTTGCTGAAATGGAACCTTATAGTGTGTTACAAGGACAGACACCGCGTCTTATTGATGAATGGCAGGAAGTTCCTGGCCTTTGGGATGCGACACGTGCATTCGTTGATGGGAAAACGGAGAAAGGACAAATCATATTGACTGGTTCATCTACGCCTCAAAAGAAAGGTGTTCTTCATAGTGGTACTGGAAGAATCAAAAGCATAAGAATGAATACGATGTCTCTATATGAGTCTGGTGAATCAAATGGAAAGGTTTCATTAAAAGACTTATGTGAAAATAAGTTTCATCCTATTTTGTTAGATGACACTACTCTTGAAAAGATGGCATATTTGATTGCAAGAGGAGGTTGGCCAGGGAATTTAAACGCAAGTGAAGAAGACTCCAGCGAACTTGCTATCGGATATATGGAGAATGTCATCAAGACTGATTTGAAAAAGCTTGATGAAGATATTGATTACAGCGAACAAAAAGCAAAACTGATATTGAAGTCATTGGCTAGAAATGAATCAACGACTGTATCGAATCAGAGCATTCTCAATGATATTGCGGAAAATGATCAGGAGTCCATCAGCAAGAACACCTTGGTAAAGTATTTGGATGCACTGAATAGAATGTTCCTATTCAACAATCAGGAACCATTTTCACCTAATATCAGGTCTTCCCTTCGTGTGAAGCAAATGGAGAAGAGACATTTCTCTGATCCGGCTATGGCCTGTGCGATGTTAAACCTTACACCAAGGAAAATGCTGAATGATCTCAATACGATGGGATTCATGTTTGAGGGCATGGTTGAAAGAGATTTATCGATTTATGCCCAGGCATTAAATGGTAAATTGTTCCACTATCAAGATTATAAAGGAAATGAAATTGATGCTGTTATCGAATTAGATGATGGAAATTGGTGTGCATTTGAAATCAAACTAGGCATAAACAAAGCAGAAGAAGGAGCAAAGAACTTAGTTCGAGTGTGTGACATCATAACTCGAAATGGCTGTAAAGCTCCTTTGATTAAATGTGTTATCTATGGAGTCGGAAACAAAGCGTATCAAAATAATGATGGTGTGTATATTTTCCCAATCACAGCGCTGAAATATTGATTCTATAAAAATCAGGTAAAACAAAAACCTTGGGTGATGTAGCCCAAGGTTTTCTTATTTTTGATTTAGTGCTGATTAGTCAGCAACATACGGCAAGAGAGCCATGAATCTGGCGCGTTTGATAGCGACAGCCAACATTCTCTGATACTTGCTGCAAGTTCCAGTGATCTTCTTAGGAGTGATCTTTCCGGAAGGAGAGATGTACTTCTTAAGGAGTTCGACATCCTTGTAGTCAATGAACTTAATGTTGTTTTTGGTGAAATAGCAGACCTTCTTGCGAGGTTTCATTCTTTTGAACATTTCGTTAGTCCTTTCTTCCTAGACACATCGAGGATGTTCTAGGTCAGAATGGCAAATCGTCATCAGAGGAATCGATACCTTCATGGACAATTCCCTGATCGGAGCCTGTGCCATTATCAGCGGACGGATAGGATTCACCGCTATCATCATTCATACCCTTCTTTTCCAAGAACTGGACAGATTCTGCGACAACTTCGATGACGGAACGCTTTGCATGGTTCTTGTCCTCATAGCTGCGCTGAACAAGTCTGCCATCGACACCAACCATGGAGCCTTTGGCACAATACTTGGCGACATTTTCTGCTGTTTTGTTCCAGCAGGTGCAAGGGATGAAGCTGGTGGTTTTTTCACCACCGTTTTTTGTCAGATTGTCAATTGCGACTGTGAATGAGGTCACAGATGCTCCAGAAGTGGTCTTCTTGAGTTCTGGGTCTCTTGTAAGTCTACCGACTAAGACAACACGATTTAATCCTGCCATAATCCTTCGTTCTCCTTTTCTTTAAAGAATTAGTTGTGAGCGACGGTGATAAGGAATCTCATAACCTTGGCATCAAGAGCGACGATTCTGTTGAATTCGCTGACTGCCTTGCTGTCGCTAGCGAAGTTGCAGACGACATAGTAGCCCTTTGTCTGCTTCTTGATAGCATAAGCTAGGTCTCTCATTCCCCATTCGTTGACTCCAGTGATCTTTCCACCGTTGTCGGTGATGATCTTCTGAAGAGCAGCATTTTCAGCCTTGAGTTCTTCTTCACTCAAAGTGGGCATGAGAATGTACATGAGTTCGTAATTTTTCATGCGTGTATACCTCCCTATGGTCTTTCGGCCAATTCTACATCAGGAACTGGCAAGAAAGTATATGGTCACAAAAATGACCTAGGTAAGTATAATCAATTCACGTTCTCAAGTAAAGAAATTTCTTATTTTCCTCCTCAATATTATATATAGTTACTCTATTTATATTTAGCAATAATATTGTAAATATTTTTGTACAACGTTCTTTTCAGTCTTCTAGAACAATCTGAAACACAAAGTTTTCTTAAAATCCGACTTAAAAACAAATGCCTTTTTTGCTGATGCTTTCTTTTGTACGAAGTCACTTATTTTTGTGCTATTGTCTATGAAACCGGTTATAGATTTCTAGGAAGCGAATATCGTTTTAAAATCATATTGATGTTTCTAAAGTTGTTTTTAAGATTATATTCGTAAGTATCCGTCTGAATTAATTGTCTTTTTCTTTTATTTTTCTATAGTTTTCAAAGCTTGACTATTGTTTAGAATTCACCCTTTTTCTTCTTTGGAAAACAGCGAGAACAAATAACTGAAAATATGTATTTACAATACAAAATATGAGTGTATAATTTTGCGTGTTAAAAAACGTTTTGTTAGGAGAAATATCGCTTATGGCTCGTAAGATTCTTGAATTGAAGGGCATTAATAAATCATATGGAGATACGGTCATTCTTGATAATCTGAATTTATCGGTCAATGAGAATGAATTTGTCACTCTGTTAGGCCCGTCTGGCTGTGGCAAAACAACAACGTTACGAATCATCGCTGGCTTTGAGACGATGCAAAGCGGTCAACTCCTTTTGGATGGTGTCGATATTTCCTCTCTTCCTTCCCATAAGAGACCGATCAACACAGTCTTCCAAAAGTATGCATTGTTCCCTCATTTGAATGTCTATGACAACATCGCTTTTGGTTTACGAAACAATATCTATTCCAATGTCTATGATATCGGTACGATGAATCTTATGGCTGAGAATGGATTTGATGAGGAAGAGATCAATTCTCTTGCTCATAAACTGACATTCATTGAAAAACCGAATGATGTCAAAAAGTATGTGATAGATCTCTTTACAAAGCAATCCTATACCTATCAGATAGAGGATGAACTTCATTCATTAGAGAAGAAAAATCATTATCATAAATTGTCGGTTGCAAAAGAGGATATTGATGATTTGCTGAAAAAACATAATCTCTCCTACGATCTTAGCAAGTATGATGTGAATGAGAAGTATCATAAATTCATCAAAGAGTTTTTGTCTGATATATCGAAAGATGACAGATTCTATCAGATGGTCGATGCCATCAAGGATAGAAAATTCAAAGAGAAAGTCATCAAAAATGAGGTGACAAAGGCTTTGAAGCTTGTCAATCTCGAAGGCTATGAGGAAAGAGCGGTCTCCTCTCTTTCCGGTGGACAGATGCAGCGTATTGCAATCGCAAGAGCCATTGTCAACAAGCCTAGAATCCTCTTGCTTGATGAACCATTGTCCGCTCTGGATCTGAAACTGAGAAAGAGCATGCGACTTGAACTCAGAGAATTGCAAAGGAAATTAGGCATTACCTTTATCTTTGTCACTCATGATCAGGAAGAAGCGATGGTTATGTCTGATAATGTTGTTGTCATGAATGAAGGCAAGATACAGCAATCCGGTAGACCAGAAGACATTTACAATGCTCCGATCAATCGCTTTGTCGCTACCTTTATCGGAGATGTCAACATCTTCAAGGGTGTCTATTCTGACGTAAATAGACTTCAGATGTTAGGTAAGACATTCAAAGTATCAGCTTTGAACTCTCATCCTGGTGATAAGATTTTCATCATCGTAGAGAGACCGGATTTTGATATCTGTTCGATGGATGTTGCTAAACTGAAAGGTGAAGTGAAATCCTGTGTCTATGAAGAGAACAAATATCTTTTGAAGGTTCAAGTCGGAGACGTCACAATCGAGATTGAATCGGAAGATAAAGAGAAGGTTGGAGATACAATCGGTCTTACAATTGCACCGGAAAACATCTATATCGAATCAATCGGCGAAAACAAAGCAAAGATTCTTGCTAACTATGATAATCCGAATATATTAGAGGGCATCTATTTAGGAAATCAGCAGGTTCTCTTCCAAGGACAGAAGTTCAAGACCTATGTGACAACATTCATTCCGGGTGAGGTTGTAGATGCTGTCATCCGTCCTGAAGACTTTGACCTGGTATTAGAGGATATCGATAAAGCAATCTTACAGGGAAAAGTGCTAAAGACGGCATTTACTGGTGTCACATTTGATCTCTGGGTTGATATCGGCGGACAGACTGTCATGGTTCAGGATTATCAGAATGTTGAGGTTGGGGAGACTATTGGCTTAAAGGTTGATTCCTATGAAATCCATCTGATGAAAGTAGAAGATGAGATGCAGCCTACGTTCATTCAGGACATAAGAAGAGAAGCAAGGACGAGAATGGAGGAGTTAGACAAGAATGAAACGCTTTAAAGCTCTTGCCATTCCTTATTTCGTTTGGCTTGTATTCCTTGTTGTTGTTCCGATCATACTGATGTTGATCCTTACTTTCCTATCGTCTAATGGCATGGATTTCTCTACTGCCTACGGAAGCTTAGAAAGCTATGCAAGACTTCACGATGTATCGATACTGAAGGCAATTGGAAACTCGCTATTTGTCGCAACTATGACTGTCATCATATGTATCCTTTTAGGATATCCAACCGCATACTTCATTTCCTTCTCAAAGATAAAGAACAAACTCCTCCTGCTTTTATTGCTCATCCTTCCGATGTGGTCTAACTCCATGCTTCGTATTGTTTCATGGTTACGCCTCTTTTCAACCGATGCTTTTAAAGCGTTGGATTTAGTGGGTTCCTATCCAGCTGTCATCTTCGTTACTGTGACAACGTATCTGCCATTTATGATTTTCCCAATCTATACCGTATTAGAGAAATTGGATAGGTCCTATCTTGAGGCAAGCAAGGATTTAGGCCTTACATCAGTCAGAACATTCTTCAAAGTGACTCTCCCCCTTTCTTTAAGCGGTGTCAGTTCTGGTATCATCATGGTATTCCTTCCTGCTGCTACAGGTTTTGCTATCTCACAGACAATCGGTCAAGGAAAGATACGTCTTATTGGTAACCTCATTCAGTCCGTCTTTGAAAAGAACAATTACAATTTCGGATCATTGCTTAGCATCCTGCTTAGCATAATCATCATTCTTATCATCGTTCTCTTCCGTGTGAACAAAACCAAAAAGTCGAGGAAAGAATCATGCTAGAGAAACATTCATGGAAACAGACACTTTTCAGTGTGTTTAAGGTCATATTTATCTTATTTGTCTTTTCGATTATGTATATTCCGATCTTCATCATTTTCTACCAGTCGTTCAACGCAGGAGCGAATTCCATCACTCCTCTTAGTTGGGGTGGATTCACTTGGGATAACTTCAAAGAAATTTTCACGAATAGACAGTTATCCGTTTCCATCATCGACTCACTACTTGTCAGTTTCTGGGCAACATTCATCGCAACGATTGCTGGCTTATTTGCCTCCATTGGTATCAATGCTTTATCTACTAAGGCGAGAAAGGCGATGGATTTCCTCAATGAGATTCCGATGCTCAATTCTGAAATCGTAACAAGTATCAGCATCATGATCATCTTCTCTTTGTTAAAGCCAGTCTTTCCGAATATCTTTGGCTTTACCTCGATGCTTGTTGCCCATGTCTTCTTCACTATCCCTTATGTCATCATGATGATCCTTCCGAAACTAGAACAAACGGATGAGACACTTTATGAGGCGGCAAGGGATTTAGGGTGTCCGCCGTTCAAAGCTCTTTTCAAAGTAGTCATTCCTTCGTTATCCACGGCTATCCTAACTGGTGCTTTGATCGCATTTACATTGTCTATCGATGACTTTGTCATCTCCTTTTATACCCAAGGAAATGGATTTTCTAATTTTTCCAACTATGTCTACTCATCCTATACCAAGAAGAACTTCTCCGCTGGAAGTTATGCCTTTAATTCATTGCTTACTTTCTTTACTCTGCTTTTGGTATTTGTCTTCTCGATTCATACTCGAAAGACAAAGAAGAAGGAGGCAAAACAGAAATGAAGAAGATATTCATCGCGTCTTTGACATTCCTTATTGCATTCACAACATTTGCAGCTATCTATCTTTCCACACCTAATACGATTCTTTACCTTTTGAATTGGGGAGAGTACATCGATAAGGATCTTGTCACTCAATTTGAAAAGGAGTATCACTGCCAAGTGATCGAAGAGGATGTCACTTCATCAGAGGCCATGTATCAGAAGATCACATCCAAGACGACGAATTATGATGTCGCGATTCCGGGAGACTACACCGTTCATCAACTCTACAACGAAGGTTATTTACGAGAAATCGATGTCACAAATAGCGACTATGAGATGCTATTTCAATATGAGTCTATTTTCTCGGATGGACTGACCTCTTTGATGAAAGAGTATATGGTTGATGAGAATGGAAAGGAATTCAATTCTTACTTCATGCCTTATTTCTGGGGTAGTTATTCTCTTCTATATTCGAAAAAGAATCCTGAAGTAGAGCCTGTATTGAAAGAGAACGGATTTGAAGCGTTATGGAATCGATCTGACTTCTCTTCTTCTGTTTCCATTGGTATGTATGATATCGCTAGATGGGTGTTAGCTAGTTATCTGATGGGAAAAGGATTGAATCCGAATATCACTTCCTATGATGGCAAAGAAGATAATGATCTATCCGATGAGATCAAATCGGATTGTGTCAGTGCACTGAAACGAATGAGCTTTGATGAATTCGGGAATGATTCATTAAAGCGTAATGTTGCTAACTCCAGTCTTGATTTCTGTTTCACTCAGTCTGGTGATTTCTTTGATGCTCTTTATCTGACCTATTCGGAATCGAGCAATCTAGATGTCAATTTCAATATCTATGTTCCAAAAGTCACATCGGCTTTCTTTGATAGCATGGTCATACCGACAACAACTCAGAATTACACTCTTGCCAATCAGTTCATCAATTTCATGCTGAGACAGGATGTTGCCTATCAGAATGCGACTTCTATCGGATATTCTCCGACATTGAAGGGTGTTAAGACTCTCTTTGAGGAGAATGCGGAGAAAGGTGAATACTATTACTATGATGAGAAATCGAATCGTAAACTTCTCCTCTCTGACTTTCTGAATCAGTATCCGTATTACTTGAATCCGTTATATGGAACAGAAGAAGTCTATATGCTTGAACCAAAATCAAGAGAGTATCTGACAACCTGTGAATCCATCATCAACAATCTTGCGTAATACATGCTTTACTCTTAATGAAATAAATCTATTCATTATCACAATGAATGTGATAATATTTTAGGCATGAAACACAATAGAAAATTATTAATTATCTTAAGTCTCCTTCCACTCTTTGCGTCATGCGAAGGAACAAAGCAGTCTGACAAGCCGTCTAATTACAACAGTTCGAATTCGAGTGTTGTCCATACGGAAAGTAGTGATAATACTAGTTCAGATTCACAAAATAGCGATTCTGAGAAGAACTCAGTGTCATCAGACACGAATAAAGACTCGTCATCTTCTGATACGGGTAAAGATTCCTCTTCCGATAAAGACAGCAA